>CAIOIJ010000034.1 GCA_903858325.1 uncultured Actinomycetes bacterium | reverse complement strand
TATCGCCTTGTGCATTCTGAATATCTGCTTCGAAACCTGCACCTGTAAGTGCTGTTTCAAGTGCTGGACGATCTCCAGTCTCCCAACGTGGTGAAGATTCTGCGTCAGGAAGGATGATGCAAGCACGTGTGCTTCCGGCTTTGTCGCTCTTTGAGCAGCCAGTAAGTGCAATCGCAACTACTACAAATGCTGCAGTAATCGCTAAACGGCGCTTTGTCATAGATTTATTACCTTTCGAAAGGTGGCATGACACCCTAGGTCGAATCTTTTTCGACCAAACAAGGAAGGTGTAGCCACTGCGAAGGTTATGCCAGAAGCTCACAAAAGAGAATGAAAAATTGGACATTTTCCACTTTTGAATCTAACAATTAGGTAACGACAAAAGGGGGCTCACGGTAACCTTGGGCGTATGCCTTCGCAGCTCGATCAATTATCACGCGCAATAAGCCAGGCAATAGCGCGCGCCATCGCTGCAGGCGAGATTGCGGCGAGTCAGCCTGAATCAATACCCCTCGAGCGCCCCAAGAATCGCGACCACGGAGATTACGCAACCTCAATTGCCCTTCAGTTGGCCAAGGGGGCTGGCAAGAATCCACGCGATATTGCACTTATTCTTCAAAAAGAAATAGGCACTACACCTCTTATATCTGCAGTCGATATCGCAGGCCCCGGCTTTCTCAACATCACATTGAATCGCGCGAGCCAGGCAAATTTGGTCGCCTCAATTATTGAGAGTGGAAAAGATTATGGAAACGGTAATTCACTTTCTGGCGTTCGAATAAATTTAGAATTTATTAGCGCAAATCCAACTGGCCCATTGCATCTTGGTCACACACGTTGGGCAGCAGTTGGTGATGCACTTGGTCGAGTACTAAGTGCAGCAGGGGCAGATGTCACCCGAGAGTTTTATATCAATGATCGCGGAAATCAGATGGATCTTTTTGGTGCATCTCTCGAAGCATCCGCAATGGGCAAACCGATTCCTGAAGATGGCTACCAAGGAAATTACATTGTTGATCTCGCGCAAGAAATTGTTAGCGCGAATTCAGGAATCAAGGATTTACCTGAACCGACACGACTTATTGAATTTCGCGAAAAGGGTTATGCGCTCCAACTAAGTCAGCAGAAAAAAGTACTCGATACATTTGGAACACACTTCGACATCTGGTTCTCAGAGCGCTCGCTCCATGATGCTGGATCTGTAGAACACGGTATAGATATTTTGCGCAAGCAGGGCCATGTCTTTGAATTAGATAATGCAACATGGCTTCGCACCACTGACTTTGGTGATGACAAAGATCGTGTACTCACTAAAAGCGATGGATCCCTTACATACTTCTCTTCAGACACTGCCTATTACATCAATAAGCGCGAACGCGGCTTTGATATCTGTATTTACATGCTTGGCGCAGATCATCATGGTTATGTAGGTCGCCTCAAAGCCACTGCTGCTTGCGCCGGCGATGACCCTGAGTACAACATCCATGTGCTCATCGGCCAGCTAGTCAAAATTATGGAAGGTGGCGAGGAAGTAAAACTCTCCAAGCGCGCCGGAACCATTATTACTTTAGAAGAGTTAGTTGAAAAAGTTGGCGTAGATGCTGCTCGATACACATTGATTCGATATCCAGTTGAAACCCCGATGGTGATGGATATAGATATTCTCAAGCGAAACACAAATGAGAATCCGGTTTATTACGTTCAGTATGCGCATGCTCGCATCGCGGGAGTATTGCGAAACTGCGAAGAGCTAAAAATCTCACTCAATCCAAAAGATTTTGACCCATCCCTACTCATTCATGATCGTGAAAATGAATTGATTGCAACCCTTGCAGATTTCCCACGCATCGTTGATGGTGCGGCTGCGCTTCGTGAACCTCATCGAATTGCTCGCTACCTCGAAGAGTTAGCTGGCGTTTATCACGGCTTCTACTCGGATTGTCGTGTATTACCTATGGGCGATGAAAGTATTGCTCCAATTCACACTGCTCGCGCATTACTGTGTATGGCAACGAAGCAAGTAGTACAAAATGGTTTATATCTACTTGGCGTTGGCGCACCGGAGAGGATGTAAAGAATGAGTACATCACTATGGCCGGCAGGCGTTTCATTCAATAATGGCGCTCTGCATTTTTCAGGGATTCCAGCAACATCACTTGCACAAGAATTTGGCACACCGGCATTTTTTATTGATGAAGAAGATTTTCGAAATCGTGCATTAGGTTGGAATAAAGCGCTCAATCAATCTTTTGGGCCTAATGCAGGAAAAGTTTATTACGCGGCTAAAGCCTTTATTTGCGTAGAAGTTGCACGCTGGATTGCCGATTGTGGAATCGGAATAGATGTTTGTACTGGTGGAGAACTTGCCGTGGCCCTAGCAGGCAAAATTGATCCCAAGAAAATTGAAGTTCACGGTAACAATAAATCTGTTTCTGAAATCGAACGCGCAGTTGAAGTTGGGGTTGGCACCATTGTCATGGACTCACTCTTTGAAATTGAAAGAGTTGCTGCCGCAGCCCGCAAGTTCGGCAAAACGCAAAGAGTTTTACTTCGTCTCACTCCAGGAATTGAGGCACATACTCACGAGTCAATTGCCACTGCGCACGAAGATGTGAAATTTGGTTTTTCTATTGCGAGCGGCGCGGCATGGAACGCAATTCTTGAGGTTCGTAAGTATCCAGAGATCGAACTGCGTGGTTTCCATTCCCATATAGGTTCGCAAATTTTGAATATGGATTCTTTTGAAATAGCGGCAGATCGACTCATCGGATTGCTTGCACGATTCCGTGACGAATTTTCCGCTCAGCTTCCTGAATTAGATCTTGGCGGTGGTTATGGAATTGCCTACCTGCCTGGCGATTTAGAACTTGAAGCAAGCGAAGTTTTGCCGGCGCTTTATTCTCAAGTAAAGAAAGCTTGCGAAAGCGCAAAGCTTGATATCCCACAAGTTTCAATTGAGCCAGGTCGCGCAATCGTTGGGCCAACCATGTTTACTTTGTATGAAGTCGGAACAATCAAAGATGTCACATTGGAATCTGGCAAAAATCGCCGATATATTTCAATAGATGGCGGAATGAGCGACAACATTCGCCCTTCTCTTTATGGCGCGCAATACACAACTAGCCTTGCAAATAGATCTTCAAATGCGCCATTAGTTGATTCTCGATTAGTTGGAAAGCATTGCGAAACCGGTGACATTGTTATTCGCGATATCGAATTACCAAGTGATATCGCACCGGGGGATTTATTAGCAGTACCTGCAACTGGGGCATATGGCCGCAGCATGGCAAGTAATTACAACCATGTTCCACGGCCGCCAGTAATTTGCGTAAATAATGGAAAAGCACGTGTGATTTTGCGCCGTGAGACTGAAGCCGATCTCCTCAATCTCGATATTTAACGCCGAATGCATTAGGTGTGAAAGAATCACCCCATGAGCGCAATCAAGAAAATCACAATCGGCATGCTCGGTTGTGGAACCGTAGGTGCCGAAGTTGCGCGCCTCTTGCTCTCCGATATTCCTGAACTCTCCACACGTTCTAGTGCACCGCTTGAACTCAAGAAAATTGCAGTACGTAGTGGTGGTGCTCGCAACGGAATTGATGCTTCACTATTTACAACTGACCCACTTTCTATTGTCAATGATCCCGCCATCGATATTGTGATTGAAGTTATGGGCGGAATCGAACCCGCACGCGAACTCATTTTGCAAGCAATCAAAAATGGTAAATCAGTAGTCACAGCTAATAAGAGTTTGCTCGCAACACATGGAGCTGACCTCTATGCCGCTGCAGATAAAGCTGGCGTGGATCTTTATTACGAAGCAGCTGTTGCTGGTGCTATTCCAATTATTCGCCCAATGCGCGAATCACTTGCTGGCGATTACATCACTCGCATTATGGGAATAGTCAACGGAACAACAAACTTTATTCTTACAAAGATGCATGAAGATGGTTTAGGTTTTGGCGAAGCGTTAGCGCAAGCCCAAGAGCTTGGTTATGCAGAAGCAGATCCAACTGCAGATATTGAAGGCTTCGATGCTGCAGCAAAAGCTGCGATTTTGGCCGGTCTTGCTTTTCACACTCGAGTAACCGTTGATGAGGTTTATCGCGAGGGCATTACAAAGATCACAGCTGCCGATGTTGCACTCGCTAAATCCATGAATCATGTTATTAAGTTATTAGTCATCGGTGAGCTCACACCTGAAGATGCAATTTCTGTCCGTGTGCATCCAGTGATGCTTCCAAATAGTCATCCCCTTGCATCTGTACGCGATGCATACAACGCTGTTTTTCTTGAAGCCGAATCTGCTGGTCAGTTGATGTTTTACGGTCGCGGTGCAGGTGGCGGACCAACTGCAAGTGCAGTCTTAGGCGATGTTGTTGCAGTAGCGCGTCACATTGCAGATGATTCGATTGGTCACCGTGAAAGTGATTACGCAGATCGCGAAATTGCACCATTTGGCGCAGCTCGCACTAAGTTAATGATCCGCCTCCAAGTTGCAGATAAACCAGGTGTTCTCGCCACTATTGCGCAAGCTTTTGCGGCACAAGGTGTATCAATTCAGACTGTGCGCCAAGGCGGAGCAGGCAATGATGCTGAACTAGTCGTTGTAACACATGCCGCCTCCGAGAAGTCTTTAGGCGAGCTTGTAAAAGATTTAGCTGCACTGGAAATTGTTCGCAAGGTTGAAAGTGTCATCCGAGTTGAAGGAGCGCCTTCCTAATGAAGTCTTTATTCGGTAGCAAGAAAGGCGCGCATCAATGGCGCGGTGTCATTGAGGAATATCGAGATCGACTTCCTGTTAGCGCTAAGACTCCGGTAATTACTTTGCGCGAAGGCGGAACACCGTTGATTCTTGCAGAGCACCTATCTGAAATGTTGGGTAATGAAATTTGGTTGAAGTACGAAGGTACAAACCCAACTGGTTCATTCAAAGACCGTGGAATGACAATGGCAATTTCAAAGGCTGCAGAAGATGGTGCAAAGGCGGTTATCTGTGCCTCCACTGGAAATACATCAGCGAGCGCCGCTGCTTATGCAACTAAAGCGGGAATGGTTCCTGCTGTATTAATTCCTGCCGGCAAAATTGCTATGGGCAAACTTGCGCAAGCAGTTATTCATGGTGCAACAATTTTGCAAGTCAATGGAAATTTCGATGACTGCCTAACTTTGGCACGTGAACTATCCGAAAATTATCCTGTTGCACTCGTCAACTCAGTCAATCCATTTCGCATTGAAGGACAAAAGACTGGTGCATTTGAAGTTGTAGATTTCTTAGGTGATGCACCAGATTTGCATGTGTTGCCAGTTGGGAATGCAGGAAATATCACTGCCTATTGGCGCGGATATAAGGAATATCGCAAAGATGGAATCGCGCGTCAGCTTCCACAAATGTGGGGATTTCAAGCCGCTGGTTCTGCACCAATTGTAAAAGGAAAGATTGTAAAAAATCCTGACACCATCGCAACTGCTATTCGCATTGGAAATCCGGCGTCGTGGGAGCAAGCAATAGATGCTCGTGATTCATCGGGTGGGCTCATAGATTCAGTAACTGATAAAGAAATTTTGAGTGCATACCGTCTTGTGGCAGGAAGAGAAGGCGTCTTTGTTGAGCCTTCGAGCGCTGCTGGAATTGCTGGCCTTATCAAGTACAAGAAGAATGGAAAGTTGCCACAAGGAAAGCGAATTGTTGTCACAGTTACAGGACATGGCTTGAAAGATATTTCGTGGGCACTCGATAGTGCAGCAAAGCCAAAAATTATTCCGGTCAAAGCAGCAATCGCAGCGAAAGCATTGGGATTGGCATAACAATGGCTAAACCAACATATAGAGCCCAACCTGTTCAAGTACAGGTTCCTGCAACAAGTGCCAACTTAGGCCCTGGGTTTGATTGCTTTGGATTAGCGCTTGGAATGCACGATCGTTATGTCGCGCAAATTCTAGATGATGCAGCCCTTGATATTGATATCAGTGGCGAAGGTGCCGATGAACTGCCACGCACAGATAAGAATTTATTAGTAAAGGCGATGCACAAGGGTTTTGAATTCCTTGGTGGTAAACCGCGTGGACTTGCAGTGCGCGCACTCAATGTAATTCCACATGGACGAGGCCTTGGTTCTTCAGCTAGCGCAATTGTCGGCGGACTCACTTTGGCTCGCTCACTTGTATTAGGTGGCAATGAACGTATGAGCAACGATGCATTACTCAACCTTGCAACAGAGATGGAAGGTCACCCCGATAATGTTGCAGCTGCCATTTATGGCGGTGCAACTATTGCTTGGCAAGAGATGCAACATGGAAAGAAAGTTGCATTCTCTATAAATATGGAGGTCGATGCTCGCATTGGTGCCGTGGCATTTATTCCAACTACTGCCGTTTCTACATCTAAGGCGCGTAAACACCTTCCAGAAGTGATTCCCCATTCAGATGCCGTTTCAAACTCGGCGCACAGTGCGCTGATGGTCCATGCGCTAACGCAAAGACCAGATCTTTTGTTTACCGCGACAGAAGATTTCTTGCATCAGCAATATCGACAAGATTTGATGCCAGCATCCTTTGCTTTGATGAGCAAACTTCGTAGCGCAGGTGTGCCCGCATTTATATCTGGTGCAGGTCCAACAGTTCTCGTTTTACACACTGGCGGCGCAAGCGATATCGCCGAAATGGAACGTGCCGCAGGCGAGAAGTTTGTAGTTTCACCTCTTTCTATATCGCGCGCTGGAGCGAGCGTAATTACCGCATAACTTGCTCTTGCGCATTTATGGGTGCTAACCTTTCACTCATCTTCAACGGCCTCTTCTTAGGGCCCTATAAAGATTTCAGATAAATACCGCAACACAAACCAATCTCTTGAGTTTTCGATTAGAGAACCAAGCCAATCATGAAAAGAAACTAATGACCGAGACAGAAGCAGTACGTTCTAATAGTCCAGAGCTATCCGCGATGACACTTCCTAAGTTGAAGGCAGTTGCTGCCCAACTTGGTATCGAAGGTGCCGCGAAGTTGAAAAAAGAGGGACTCGTAGAAGCAATTAGCGATCTTCAAGCTAAGAATCGTGAAGCCGCCAAAGCAGAGCGCGAAGCGCGCCGTGAAGCGCGCAATAATCGTAAGAAAGAAACACCAGCCAAGAATTCAGCACCTGAAAGTGATGATGAAGATGGCGATAGCGAAAGTGATTCAAATTCACGCCGTGATCGTGACCGTGGTCGCGATCGTGGACGTGACCGCAATCGCGATCGCAATCGCGATAGAGCTCCACGCGAAGAGCGCGAGCCAGTTATTTCAGAGGACGATGTACTAGTTCCAGTTGGCGGATTACTCGACATTCTCGAGAGCTATGCATTTATCCGCACCGCGGGATACCTACCTGGACCTAATGACGTTTATGTTTCATTGCAACAAGTTCGTCGTAATGGACTTCGCAAGGGTGATGTTGTTACAGGTCAAGTTCGCCAACCCCGCGAAGGTGAGCGCAAAGAGAAGTTCAATGCACTTATTACTTTAGAGACAGTCAATGGAGCAACACCTGAGGAATCACGCAATCGCGTTGAGTTCTCTAAGTTAGTTCCGCTCTATCCACAAGAGCGTCTACGTCTTGAGACAGAGCCAAACATTTTGACAACTCGCGTTATCGACCTAATTTCACCTATTGGTAAAGGTCAGCGCGGACTCATTGTTTCGCCGCCAAAGGCAGGTAAGACAATGGTTCTACAAGCAATCGCAAATGCGATCACAACTAATAATCCTGAATGTCACTTGATGGTTGTTCTAGTTGATGAACGTCCAGAAGAAGTTACAGATATGCAACGCTCCGTCAAGGGCGAAGTTATTGCTTCAACATTTGATCGACCAGCTGATGACCACACAACAGTTGCAGAGCTTGCAATCGAGCGCGCAAAGCGACTTGTAGAACTCGGCCACGATGTAGTTGTTCTTCTCGATTCGATTACTCGACTTGGTCGTGCATACAACATTGCAGCCCCAGCATCTGGCCGAATTCTTTCGGGTGGTGTTGATTCAGCAGCTCTCTATCCACCTAAGAAGTTCTTTGGTGCTGCACGTAATATTGAAGATGGCGGATCACTCACCATTCTTGCAACCGCTCTTGTCGATACAGGTTCACGTATGGATGAAGTTATTTTCGAAGAGTTCAAGGGAACTGGAAATATGGAGCTCATCCTTGATC
>CAIOIJ010000033.1 GCA_903858325.1 uncultured Actinomycetes bacterium | reverse complement strand
GTGGCACTAATCCCGCGGATTGCTCCGGGTGGGCGTTACCCACCACCTTGCTCTTTGAAGTCCGGACTTTCCTCGGTGCTTGCGCAACGCGGTGATCCGGGCGACTCTTCACGCAAAGGATAGCGCGGGTATAGCTACTTACTCAAAATAATTTTTATCTACGCGCAATATCAACTAATCAATGAGCCAGACAGTTGTATTTGCACCAATTTTGCCACCGACAATTGGAGTACTAGATAGAACAACTTTTCCTGCAGGTAGTTTGTATGACTTTGCATTGAAGTTCATGATGCATTGCCAACCATTCGGACGTACGAAGTGAATTACTTCGGGATTAGTTGTGGGAATCCATTCCAACTCTTCACTTGTTTGTAATTTCTTTCGCAATGCAAGTGCATCGCGGTAGAGAGAAAGAGTGGAACCTTTGATTCCATCTTGTTTATCTACTGCGTGATTAGCAAACCATTGTGGTTGGGGAAGGTGAGATTTCTCTTGACCGAATCCAAATGATGGCTTTGTGGAATCCCAAGGAAGTGGAACACGGCAACCATCGCGACCTTTATCTGTGTGAATGAGTGCAAGACCAGAAACTTTGCCTTTGATCATTTGTGGAACAACATTTCTAAACCACATTGGATCTTGCAAATCTTTCTGAGGAATATCTTCTACCTCAAAGAGTCCAAGTTCTTCACCTTGGTAAATATATGTGCAACCAGGAAGGGCCAAGAGCATCATTGTTGCTGCATTAGCGCGGGCAAGACCAAGTGCGCGATCTAACTTGGCACTCTTGCCATCAGAGAGAAGCCATTCAATAAAGTTTGTTTTCTTTGGCAATCCGTAACGGGTGGCATGACGTACTCGATCGTGATTATCTAGAACCCACGTGGATGAAGAGCCCTCTGATTTAGCAAGGCGAATGTTGTCAGAGATAACTTTTTTGAATCTTCGAGAATCGAAATCTTCACCTAGAAGATCAAAGTTGAATGCTTGTCCTAGTTCATCTGGGCGGGCATAGAGCATGCGACGCTTTGCTTGAACGTATGCCTCTGCAACGGCTACGCGTGGAGGATTGTATTCATTGAATACTTGTCGCCATTCGCGAAAAATCTCATGTACTTCGTTTCGATCAAAGAGGATATCGGTGCCATCTTGTGCAATCTTGAAGGCATTCATTGATTTCTTAGCGATATGTAGACGTTTGAAATCTTTCTTCATTGCGTGTGCAACATCAACACGGAATCCATCAACGCCGCGATCTGCCCAGAAGCGAAGTGTCTTCAAGAAATCCAGTTGTACTTCTCGATTATCCCAATTGAAATCTGGTTGTTCTGGTGCAAAGAGGTGCATGTACCACTGCCCCGGTGTTCCATCGGCATTAGTTGTGCGAGTCCATGCAGAAGGTGCAAAGTGTGAAATTTCATCTGATGGTGGAATTTCACCATTCTTGCCGCGGCCATCTCTGAAAATATAGCGATTGCGCGCCGGTGAACCTGGTTCAGACTTTAGAGCTTCTTGAAACCAAGGATGCATATTTGATGAATGATTAGGAACGATATCTACGAAGACAGAAATATCTGCTTTATGAAGTGCCTTGAGCATCTTGTCGAAATCTTTGAGAGTTCCAAGACGTGGATCTACATTGCGATAATCAGCAACGTCATATCCACCATCTGCTAATTCGGAAGGATAAAAAGGACTAAGCCATACTGCATCAAGGCTAAGAGATTTTAGGTAATCAATTTTCGAAGTAATGCCCTTGATGTCGCCAATTCCATCTGCGTTGGAATCTTTGAAGGAGCGCGGGTAGATCTGATAAATGGCAGCTTGGCGCCACCAATTTTCATTCTTTTTCATTTATTTATTTCACCGCTCCCAGGGTTATTCCCCGCATAAGTGTTCTCTGGAATATAAGGAAAAATATTACTGATGGCATAAAACCAATGAGTGCAGCAGCTGCACGGGCTGTCGGATCACTGGTGTATTGACCTGTGGTTACAGCCATTGCAAGTGTGACTGTTTGATTATTATTTGAAGGCAACATCACAAGTGGAATGAGGAATTCATTCCATGTGAAAATAAAGAACATTGTTGCGAGTACAAAAAGTGTTGGTCGAAGTAATGGAAGAACAATGCTTCTCAGCACTCTCCAAGGACTTGCACCATCAACGCGGGCTGCTTCCAAGAGCTCTTCAGGGAATGTACTCATGACAGAGGAAAGCAAATAAGTACCAAAGCCTGTAGACATCACACCGAAAATAATGATGATCGACCAAATATTGTCATACAGATTAAAGGTCTTTGATATTGAATAAAGTGGATAAATAAGTGCTTCCTGTGGGATTGTGAATGCGACCATGAAAAAGCCGAGAATCCAAGTGCGACCCTTTACGCGACCAATACCGATGGCATAGGCGGTAAGAAAGCTAAGAACTACTCCAATGAGTGCCACACATAGTGAAACTTGCGCTGAGTTCAACAACTTTTTAGAGAAATCAACTTCGCTCCAGAATTTTCCAAATTTAGAAACATCCCAATGATGCGGAAGTGCGAGCACACCGTTTTGAATAAATTCTTGCTCAGGTTTGAATGAATTGATAAACGCTATATACAGTGGGAAAAGCCAGACAAGAGCCATGAAAATTAGCCCTACTAAAACTAAGTATGGAGCGACTCCTTTTTTGCGCTTGACGCTCATCGCAAGACACCCATCTTTCGCTGAAATTTCAGCAACCCAATCGCAAGAACTGTAAGGATCATTGCAAGTACGGTCGCAATCGATGCTCCATAGCCAACTTTGAGGGTAGAGAAGAAGTGGAAGTATGAGAAATATGCAGGAACTTGAGTTGCATCTCCTGGTCCACCATTTGTCATTACATAGACCGGTCCGAATACTTTGAGCGCAGCCACTGTTGTTGTGAGTAGAACAACTGAAATCTCTGGGTAGAGCTGAGGGATCGTGACAATTCTAAATCGCTCAAACCAAGTAGCGCCATCTAGCTGCGCAGCTTCATCAAGATAAGGATCTAGGCGGGACATACCAGAAATAAAAATCACGATTGTGTAGCCAATCTGAATCCAAATCATCATGATTGAGAGGGCAAACATCGCGGTACTGGATTGACCCAGCCAATTGAGAGCAAATTTGTCTAGTCCGATTTTTCTTAGAATGGTGTTGATTACACCAACATTTGGAGAGAGCATCCATGCCCACAAAATTCCAACAACAGGTAGGGCGATAATCTGTGGAACATAGAGACTAATGCGTAGAAAAGTTGAAACTACATTGCCGAAATGCTTCGCAATAAAATCATAAATTAGCGCTGCAATTATTAGTCCTATCGCAGTTGGCGCAAGGGACATTGCAAAAATAAATTCAAAAGCGTGCAGAAACGAAATCCAAAAGACTCTGTCATGAATGAGGTGCTGATAGTTAGCTAAACCAACCCATTCAGGCTTTCCGATACCTTGCCAATCATTGAAGCTTAGAAAAATATTGTAAGCAAATGATCCACCTACAAGTGTGCCAAATGTGAGTACTCCGGGTACGGCAAACCAGTAGTACTGCTTGGTCTGCGTGAGCTTGGTACTCATTTAATTTTCCTATTCATTACTTCGGTTCTTCATAATCGTAGATGAAGTGGGGTTAGTTCCTAAATTTTCTAGAACCAACCCCACTTCTCGTACTACGTGGGTATTGCTTTTGTAACCTAAGTTACAGATTATGCCTTTGGACGTCCGTCGTTATAGAACGTTCCAGTTGCCTTCATGTAAGCATCAACATCGCCACTTGAAAGAAGCGCTGTTCCGTTTGATAGAAGGATGTCGTAGTAACCAGGAACAGGCCAGTCTGGATACATTGCTAATGCATTCTTCTTCACTGCAACACCAAATGGTGTAGCTGTAAGAACTGAAGCTGGGTTAGCAATTGCCTCTGCATCAGCGAATAGTGGAAGTCCACCAGCATTGCCGAGGTAGTTCTGGTACTTCTTAGAAAGGATCAATGTGATGAATTCAGCAGCAAGATCCTTGCTCTTTGAGCGAGTTGGAATAACAAACAAGTTTCCAGCAGAACCTACTGTGAGAGTTCCTGGTAGCAAGAACTTTCCGTAGCTAAATGTTGAAATCTTTGTCTGCATGCTTCCGTCAAGCCATGTTCCACCGATAACCATTGCAGCTTTTCCGGCTTGGAATTCTGCAACTGCATCGTCAGGTGATACACCTGAAACGTTTGGCTCGAAGTATCCAGCGGTCTTCCACTTAAGAATTGTTTGTGCAGCCCACTTGATATTTGCATCTGTTGTTGCATCAATTGCTTTGCCCTTGAACAACTGGAATGAGTTGATCCAAGTTTGGTTAGCGCGTGATACAGCGAGTGCGTAAACATTGTGAACTGTCTGGTAGCCAGCGCCACCCATTTCCATAGGAATTACACCAGCAGCCTTGAATGTAGCCATTGCAGCTTCCATCTCAGCCATTGTTGTAGGAATCTTTACATTGTTCTTAGCAAAAATATCCTTGTTATAGAAAACAGATACGTATTCACCGTAAGAAGGGACTCCGTATAGCTTTCCTGTTCCCATTAGGCCCTTGTCATACTGACCATAAAGTGAAACAGATGATGGAAGATTCCACTTGTTCTTTTTTGAATAAGCAGTGAGATCGGTTAGAAGTCCAGCCTTTGATGCAAGACCTGCAGTTCCATTGCCTTTGTTATATTCAGTGACATCTGGAGCTGCATTTGAGTTAAGAATCTGTGCTCCAGCGTTGTTCATTCCTTCGAATGTCTTTAGCTCGAACTTAACATCTAGCTCTGGGTGAGATTTCTTGAATTCTTTGAGAGCAACTGCCCAAGTTTGACCAGTTGGTGTGTTGACCTTGTCATACCACCAGACTTTGAAGACCTTCTTCGAAGCGGCTGGAGCTGACGCAATTGTTGAGGTTGTAACGAATGCTGCTGCAACTACAACAGCAAGGATGCGTACTCCCTTCTTGTTTGCTGACTTCATAGATTCCCTTTCAGGAGAGTTCAAACCCCAATCCCTTGGAGTTTTATCGACACGTGTCGATAAGTAGTGGTAACTTATTCCACGAACACCAAGTCGGCAAGTCGTCGACACGCGTAGATAAAGATTGTGATAGAAACGTTATATATGGCTACACGAGCAGAGGTCGCAAAGCTAGCGGGGGTTTCCGCTAGCACGGTCTCCTATGCACTCAATGGAGACCGCTCAATAAAGGACGAAACTCGAAAGCGTGTGCTCAAAGCTGTGGCTCAACTCAACTACCGGCCGAACTTCGCGGCTGGTGCCCTAGCTGGTGGAAAGAGTAAAACCCTGGCCCTGCTCTCCCCATCTGGAGAATTTGGTATCGCACTGATTGCCTTGGAATACATCAACGGGGCTTCTGCTGCTGCTCGCGATCGTGGATATCACTTAGTGATTTGGCCTAGTCAAGAAAGCGAACTAGCCGAAATTCAGACTTTTGCAGAATCGGGAATGATCAGTGGTGTCATTTTGATGGAAATTCAATTTAAAGATGAGCGAGTGAATTACCTCAAAAAAGCTAAAGTGCCATTTGCGATGATTGGACGTACCGAAAAACCAGGTAAGGATTCTTATGTTGATCGTGACTTCATCGGTGCGACACAGTTAGGTATCGATTATTTAGATTCATTGGGTCATAAAAAAATTGCATTTCTAACAACTGATCGCGCAGTCGGTGTTGATACACGATTTAGTTCCGCCCTTGTTGAGGCAGCAAAGAAAAAGAAAATGATTGCCAAAAAGATTCAAGTGGTCAATGAAGCATCATCGGGGCGAGACGCATTTATTGAATTTCACAAGAAATACCCTGATTTCACTGCCGTTGTAAGCTTGAACGATATTGCAACTTTAGGATTTATTTCAGGAGCAAATGAATACGGTGTAAAGATTCCCAAAGACCTTTCGATTGTCGCCCTTGATACCCCACAAAACCACATCGAGATGTCTTGGCCTCCTCTAACGACCGTAAATCTACCTGCGTTTGAAATGGGTGCGAAAGCTTCCAATATTTTGATAGATCAAATCGAACAGAAGGAAAACAAGCAAAATCAAGCTCTTCTTGCTGGAGAGCTTGTAATTCGAGGAACTACTGCTAAGGCCCGTAAATCAAGTTGACGCAGATTCAATCGCTTAAAGCACTAACTCAAGCCAGTTTTGGCCCTCGCTACCATTCAAAAGTTATTCCCCTACGATATGGGTTATGTCGAGTGCATCGCTGCCTAATGATCCGCTGTGGGTGCGCGCTAATACATTATTTTCTACCGACAACGAGCACGCCGATATTGCACTTATTGGTATCCCTGCACACGAAAGTTCGATTTCACCAACACAAGCTCATCTAACTCCTCAAGCCGTGCGCACCGCACTTGCTCGTTATTCAACTTTCTCAACTTCTAGCTCAATGGATCTTCAGGGCAATTCATTTATTGATCTAGGCGATATTGCATCACCCGATGGAGTCGAAGGTTTGAAGCGCGTAAATAACGCACTCTCTAGGGTATTGCTCAATAACCAGTTACTTATTGCACTCGGTGGCGATAACTCAATTACATATTCAGCCGCTTCTAGTTTGTGGCGCAACTTATCTAATGTTGGCCTCATCACTTTTGACGCGCATCACGATTTGCGTGATGGAAATTCAAATGGCTCCCCTGTCTGGCAATTGATTCAAGCAGGGCTGCCAGGAAAGAATATTGTTCAAATTGGTATCGCTGATTTTGCAAATAGCGCCGAGTATTCAAAGCGTGCTCGCGAGAATGGCATAACAGTTATTTCGCGGGCCGATATACGCAATGGGAAAATTGGTGATGCGGTAGCAAAGGCTTTAGAAATAGCGGGTGCTGGCGGACGCGAAATTTACGTGGATCTAGATGTTGATGTCTGCGATCGCGCAGTTGTTCCTGCATGTCCTGCATCTATGCCTGGTGGAATATCAGCAGATGAATTGCGCCAAGCAGCATTTCTTGTCGGCGCAGATTCGCGGGTGAGAGCACTTGATATCACTGAAATTGATGCATCCCTTGATACTCCAGATCAACGAACTGTGCGCCTTGCTGCACTCTTGATATTAGAAGCAAGTGCCGGTTTTGCTACACGCAAATAATTAGGCAAGATCCTTTATAACTTCTCGCGCAGCACTAAGAATTACACCTGAATGAACCAGAGTAGTAGCTGCTTCTAATTCAGGAGATAAGAATCTATCTGGACCAACACCTGGTACTTGCGTTCTCAACT
>CAIOIJ010000032.1 GCA_903858325.1 uncultured Actinomycetes bacterium | reverse complement strand
TCTAGGGTCATTGAACCAACCAGTTGAAAATATCCATTGGGAATTATCAACTTCATGCGGCGCAATTGCTAAATGGCTCCATGAATAATCATTCTTACCTTCAACATATCCACCACCAACAGGTGAAGTTGCATTTTCATACACTGAATTGAAATTACCGCCATAACCAAATGTCCCATCAAGGAACCAGTTTCCTGCAGCAGCACCAACAACATCGTGATCAATTTTGCCAACACGCGGTGTCGAAGTTTTCTGCATCCATTTCTCAATTCCGCTGCGTATGTCATCACTAAAGAAAGGCAAGAAATCTGCAGTGTAAGGCTTCCAAGTTTCAGCGGTTAGATACGAAGCAGGATTAGCAAAGCCAGATAGCCATTGAGTGCCATCGAAAACATTGAAGTCCAACATATTGTCGCGCTGGCGTCCAAATTCATCACCAGCATTTACTTTCACATTGAGGCTTACTGAGCCTTTAGCCGCAAGTTCATCTGCATATTTTGCTAATACTCCACTTGGTTTATTCAAGACCATATAGACGGTGTAAACATTGCAACCATGATTGATTGTTACTCGATTTGTATCAGGTGCACCAAGAGTTGAAAGTTCAGTAATCGTTCCATCTCCAGGAGCAGTAACCGGTACCCAATCGGCTTCTGTGCGTTCTGATTTAGATTTAGCAAGCGATGAGATTCCAAAATATCCGTGGTCAATAGGTGTTACGTGGCCTCCAACCATCATTCCGTAAGGAATCGATGCAACCAATTTATCTAATGGTAGAACTGGCTTAGTAAATTTTATTGAACTTGGCGAGCATTTTGGTTCTGCAGAATTCCCACCGCTCAATACTTGTGTAAGAGTTGGATACCACTGAGGTCGAGATGTATATCCACCAACCGGAGTCTTCGGAAAATCTGCTGACAGTGCATAACGTACTTTTCCACCTTTACAAGTGGCAACCAATAAACCGTTCCAACCGAGTTCACCTTCTTTAGAACATGATGAACCTAATTGCCCTAATGCAAATGAAGAACTCTGTCCTTGACTCTGGCCTCCATTATTTCCTCCACCACCACCGCCTCCACTTTGTGCTGCCGGACGCCAAGAAGATTTTCCATCTTGTCCTTTAGTGCATGTAAGAGTTACACCTGCACTGGTTTTACCTGTCATGGATTGTGCTGGGTCGCAGAGATTGCCTTCTGTTACAGAAGATCCTCCTCCGGAAGTTGCTGCTGGTTTTGAATTACTATTCTTTACACCTTTTGACCAGAGTAATTTCTTTCCAGATTTTGTGCATGTGAAGGTTAAATTGTTAGAAGATACTTGCTGACCTGACATCGTGCACTTTGTTCCTGCTTTTGGCGCTGCTGCATTAGCACTTGTCGGCGTGGAGATAAGTGAAAGCGCGATGAAAGATGAGATGATCAGGGAGGTAACGTTCTTAGAAGGCGTTAATATCATAAGGTGAGATTAGAGGGTGGAAATAAAAAAGTGAATACTCTCAATGTAAATTCTGGTGAACTTTTAGCAGTCATGACGCGTAGCGGCATGGTTGAATCCCAGCATTACGGCCACCTCGTTGTGCTCAATCCCGATGGTTCAACATTGCTCGATTTAGGACAGAGTCGAGCACAAATGTTTCCGCGCTCAGCTATCAAATCGATGCAAGCAGTTGCGATGGTTCGTCATGGCCTGAATTTTGATGGACGTAATTTAGCAATCGTTTGCGCAAGCCATGGTGGTACAGATGAGCATCAGGAGGTTGCGCTCGAGAATTTGAAAAGTGTTGGCTTAGATGCGAATACGCTTATGAATACTCCCGATAAACCAATTGATGAGAGTGCGCGTAAAGCGTGGGGAGATAAAACTCCAACATCACTTGCAGCCAATTGCAGTGGTAAACATTCGGGAATGCTTGCAACGTGTGTAATAAATGGCTGGGATCTAAAAACGTATAAAAATGCCGACCACCCATTACAAATCGCGATTAAGAAAGAACTTGAAATTCTTGCGGAAGAGAAAATTGAATTGACGAGTATCGATGGTTGCGGCGCTCCACTCTTTACTATGAGCACTTTAGGTATGGCGCGGGCAGCGCGCACTATGCGAATTTCGGGAGATCCTGTACATAAGAGAATTGTTGATGCTTGCATTGCAAACCCACGAATGATTTTGGCTGAAGGCGCATTTGATACGCGAATGATGAAGAAAGTTCCAGGATTATTTGTCAAAGGTGGAGCTGAATCAGTAATGGTCGCATCGCTTCCCGATGGTCACGCAATTACTTGGAAAGTACTAGATGGTTCAAAGCGGGTGGATGGTCCCATTATGGTTGCCGCCCTTGCACGTTGCGGAATTACTGTAAGCGGTGAAATTGTTGAAGTGATGGGTGGAAGCGAAGTCTTAGGCGAAATCAAGGCTGCTTTCTAAGATTACAAACTCGCTGGCTCAAGTTACCCTTATCCAATGAGTCCGCGCATCGCAATGTTAATGGTGCATACCTGTCCACTTGAACAACCAGGTATTGGCGATGCGGGCGGAATGAATATTTATGTTGCCGAAAGTGCAAAGCGAATGGCAGCGATGGGTGTTGAAGTAGATATTTTTACGCGCCGCGATCATGCCGACCTACCTGAAATTGTTGAACTATCACCCGGAGTTATGGTTCATCACTTTGGGCCAGAAAAGGGAATGCATCTGACTAAAGAAGAGATTCCTGCGCACTTCAAGGAACTCAGCGAAGATTTCAAAACTGCGCTCAGCGGCGAACGTAAGTACGACCTGATTCATACTCATTATTGGTTATCCGGAAAAGTAGCGATGCCAGTTGCAAAAGAATTAGGGATTCCACTTGTTCACACGATGCACACAATGGCGCGTGTAAAGAATTTGAATCTGGCAGAAGGCGAAACTCCTGAACCAATGATCCGTGTACAAGGAGAAACTCAAATTGCAGCGATTGCAGATGCCCTCACTGCAAATACCGATGCAGAGGCTGCAAGTCTTGTTTCACTCTATGAAGCATGCCCTGACTCAGTTCATGTCGTTACACCAGGTGTCGATCTCTATAACTTCAAAGTCAATGGCGGAAAAGTAGAGGCCCGTAAAGAATTAGGTATCGATTCCGATGCACTTGTTCTTACTTTTGTTGGTCGCATCCAGCCACATAAAGGCCCAGAGCTTCTTATTCGCGCAGTTGCCGAAATGGTTTCGCATACGCCACATCTTCGCGCAAAGCTGAAAGTTTTCATTATTGGTGGCGCATCTGGGGTAAATACAACTGAAGTTGAGCGAATGAAGGAACTTGTTGCATGGCTTGGAATCTCTGATGTTGTTTCATTTTCACCACCAGTATCACGAGATGAATTACCACAGTGGTATCGCGCAGCTGATTTAGTGTGTGTGCCAAGTTATTCTGAAAGTTTCGGTTTAGTTGCACTTGAAGCACAAGCCTGCGGTACTCCAGTTGTCGCAACAGCAGTGGGTGGATTGCGTACTGCGGTTGCCGATGGAATTTCAGGAGTTCTAGTTGATGGTCACGATCCGCGTGCATGGTCATCGGTTATTGCGCGTTTATTACAAGAACCACAGCGCCGTGTATTACTTTCAATGGGGGCAGTCGAACACGCTTCTCACTTTGGTTGGGATGCAACTGCCAGAGGAACCCTTGATATTTACGATCAAGTTCTCTCGCGTATACGTGACCAGCGCGCAATATCAGGCCAGTAATTATGGTGGCAATTGATCCACGAGCAATTATCGAAGAATTTATTGATTCACACGATTTAGATTGCGAAAGAAAAGATGCAAACACTTTCCTAGTCTCTCTTCCAGGTGAGAAGAAATTACTGACGCACTGCGCACTAGTTGTAGGTGATCATTCTTTGAGCATAAATGCTTTTGTGATTCGAAAGCCTGATGAGAACGAAGCTGGTGTACATGCATGGTGCATGCAAAAGAATGCATCAATGTACGGAATCGCATTTGCAACAAATGAACTCGGCGATCTTTTCTTAGTTGGGCGATTGCCATTATCGGCAGTGACAGAGCGTGAAGTTGATCGACTATTAGGCGCGGTATTGCAGCATTCAGATTCCTCTTTCAATCCACTTCTGGAACTCGGTTTTGCAAATGCGATTCGACGCGAATGGGCATGGCGTGTTTCTCGCGGCGAATCACTGGCTAATTTGAAAGCATTTGAACATCTTGTCTAGAAATAACTAAGATTGCCCCATGAACAGAACGCTTATCTTGCTTCGCCATGGCGAAAGCGAATGGAATGCCAAGAATCTCTTTACTGGATGGGTGGATGTTCGCCTTTCAGAAAAGGGAGAAGCTGAAGCAAAACGTGGTGGAGAGCTAATAAAAGAACGCGGTTTATTGCCAGATGTTGTTCACACATCACTACTGCGTCGCGCAATTCATACATCGCAATTAGCGCTCGATGTTGCAGATCGTCATTGGATTCCAGTGCATCGCACATGGCGTTTGAATGAGCGCCACTATGGCGCACTCCAAGGCAAAGATAAGAAAGAGACTTTGGCACAGTATGGCGAAGAACAATTTGCCCTATGGCGCCGCTCTTTCGATGTTCCACCGCCACCAATTGAAGATGGCGATAAGTATTCACAAAGCGGAGATCCACGTTATGCCGACCTTGGTGCGCTTATGCCCAAGACTGAATGCCTCAAAGATGTTGTTGAGCGTTTAGTTCCATATCTAACAAAAGAAATTGCTGT
>CAIOIJ010000031.1 GCA_903858325.1 uncultured Actinomycetes bacterium | reverse complement strand
TTGATTTTGAATCTCCGCTTGATGAATCACTTCAAGCTTTTGATGATCTTGTACGTCAAGGTAAAGTCAATTACATCGGATTTTCTGAATGGGATTCTACACAAATTGGCCAAGCGCTAGATATTCAGAAGAAATATAACTGGACACGTTTTGTATCTAGCCAACCTCAATATTCGATGTTGTGGCGTGTAATTGAAAAGGAAGTTGTTCCTTTATCAATCAAAGAAGGAATCGGCCAAATTGTTTGGTCTCCAATTGCCCAGGGTGTACTAACTGGAAAATATTTGCCTGGCAAAAAAGCACCTGCAGGCTCACGCGCAACCGATAAGAAATCAGGCGCCGACATGATTTCACGTTGGATGCGCGACGATGTGCTCACTGCAGTTCAAAAACTAAAGCCAATTGCAGATGGTGTCGATCTATCGATGTCGCAACTTGCACTTGCATGGGCGCTACAAAATCAAAATGTTTCATCCGTAATCATGGGTGCAACTAAGCCATCACAAGTGAAAGAAAATGCAAAAGCATCTGGAGTAAAGCTAGATAAAGGTGTTATGGCAGCTATTGATAAGGCGCTTACGGGGCTACCTGAATACGACCCTAAAAAGAATGTAAGCCCTAACCCAAGGTCTTAGTACCTTGTAGGTATCCTTGCGACAATGCTAAAAAACTGGAGAGCACTATTGAGCGCAATCGTGCTCCTTGCAATTGTGCCTACTTCAACGGCAAATGGCGCAACCGAACACGGCCCCAAGTTAGTTTCTGGTGCACCTGTTCGCCACACACTTGTTTCTTGCGCAACAAATACTGCTGACGCACTTACGTGTATTCAATCTGTAGCAGTAATTGAAAAACCGGGTGATAAACCAATAGTGGGAAAATTGACTGGAAAGAAAATTGCATCAGGATTCGATGGTCGCATCGGGGATTCCGAACGTCCCGTAACTGCGCCAGTTCTCTCTGCTGCCGATGCCTCAAAACTTACGGTACAAGTTCTAGTTTCCAATGAAGAATGTT
This sequence comes from uncultured Actinomycetes bacterium, assembly GCA_903858325.1. Taxonomy (GTDB): domain Bacteria; phylum Actinomycetota; class Actinomycetes; order Nanopelagicales; family Nanopelagicaceae; genus Planktophila. The sequence goes on along the minus strand of CAIOIJ010000031.1, from coordinate 5,960 downwards.
GCCATGACCCACACACCGCACTTTCTATTGAAAAATCTGTAAATGGAGTGTGGACCACGCTAATTCCCAATGTTGCTTTCTATGCATCAGATCCAAAACTTTTGACTTCGAATACACCAACACTTGCTCCTGAAACCGCGCTTTCGGTGCAAGATGCACAACATTATTTTTCCGAAATACCAAGTGGATTTGGAATGTCTTCTCCTAAAATTGTTCTACCTGGCGATCTATACAGATTCAAAATTGATGGTGGCTCTTGGCAGTCATATACGAAGACACCTGTAACTCTTTCGGCGATCAATGGCGCTCCAGAAATTTCGGTAACACAAGGAAATTACGAAGAGTGGACTTTCCCTAAGGCCGATGGAACTAGTGCCAGCAGTGGAGACTTAGTTGTAAATAGCGATTTCCAACCATATAAAGCTACATGGTGCTGGACTGCTGCATCCTGTTCCTCCAATCGCGAGGAATACACGGTTTATCTCACTTCATCACGGGGTCCTAACACATGGAAAGGCAATGAAGATATTTCCTTTGTTGTAACGATTCGCGCACCGAAAACTTTTGAATTTGGCGAAGTAAGTGGAAGTGCTAGAAACACCACAGTTGTCTACGGTAAAGATTTGCCTGATTTCAAAGGTGTTCCTATGCGCGAAATCATCGCTACTTTTTCACCTATTGCAACCGCGCGCTCTAATCAACTTGCGGGATCAGCTCCCGAGGAAAAAGCTTATGGTTTTACCTATGATGCAAATTTGAATATTTTTGGAATGTATAACGACATAACTCAATTTCTTGGGCCTTGTGCAAAATTAGGCGGAGTCCAAGTCGTTTCAAATGCGATGCACTCTGTAGACCCGGTGTGGGATCCAGCAACTGAAACAATCAAAGTTCGCTTGGAGACTCCTCACTTAGCTCCCAATGGTGACTTGAATCTTGGTTATCTCGAAATCCGCGTACCTCGAAGATCAGCAATTTGTATGTGGGGACTAGATCTAGATGGAAGCATCAAAGCATCGGTAAGCATTACTTACGATGATGGCTCTGTACCAAGTGTTGCTACAGTTATTGGTAAACGAGTTGAAAATGATTATCTGATTATTACTTCGGGATTTCACTTTTCTTCACCTAACCTTGCAATCAAAATTACTCAAAGCGCTGCTACTCCATCGCCTTCACCAACACCTACTGCAAAAGTTGTAGCGGCTCCGAAAAAGAAAATTACTATTTCTTGTTTCAAAGGAAAGACAATCAAGAAAGTAAGTGGTTTTACACCCTCTTGTCCAAAGGGCTATTCACTCAAGAAGTAAAGCGCGTTCGAGTTATTACTCAACCACCCAGGTGTCACCGCTCGATAGAAGTGTGCTCAAATCCCCGGCACCTTGTTTAGCAATAATTTCATCGATCTGATTATTTACAAGTGAGCCGTAACTTGGCCGTGCAACATCGCGGAATATTCCCACTGGCACATGGCTAAGTTCTGAAGAGGAAAGTCGTGAAAGCGCGAATGCATATGATGGATCTGGGTTATGTGCATCGTGGACTACAAGATCACTTTCGCTCACACTTGAAAGTTCTACGAGTTTGAGTGATGCGCCTTCGTGAACAAGACCATGAGTTTCAGATTTGATTGGCTGGCCATGAACCATCTGCAACAAAGCTGCGCCTTTAGTTTCGCTATCTTTCACAGAATCGAATGCGCCATCGTTAAAAATTGGGCAGTTCTGGAAGATTTCAATGAAAGCAGAACCCTTGTGTGCAGCAGCTGCGCGAAGTACTTCAGTGAGGTGTTTACGGTCGCTATCGACTGAACGGGCAACAAATGTTGCTTCGGCACCAATTGCAAGAGAGATTGGATTGAAAGGAGTATCCAGCGATCCTGCAGGAGTTGATTTCGTAATCTTGCCTTGCTCACTCGTTGGCGAGTATTGACCTTTTGTGAGGCCGTAAATTCGGTTGTTGAAGAGCAATATTTTGAGTTCAACATTGCGGCGCAATGAGTGAATCAAATGGTTTCCGCCAATAGAGAGTGCATCGCCATCGCCTGTAATAACAAAGACGCTGAGATCTGGACGTGAAATTGCTAAGCCAGAAGCGATGGTTGGAGCACGTCCGTGAATGGAGTGCATACCAAAAGTCTCTAGGTAATAAGGAAAGCGTGAAGAGCAACCAATTCCTGAAATGAAAACAATATTTTCGCGGGGGATTCCGAGTTCAGGCAAGAAAGCTTGCATTGTCGAAAGAATCGAATAGTCACCGCAACCAGGACACCATCTGACTTCTTGATCGGATGTGAAATCTTTCTTAGTCAGCGCTACATCAGTCATGAAGGACTCCCATCGCTGTTTCAACAAGTTCGGCTGTAGTAAATGGCAACCCACGTACTTGATTAAAGCTAATAACATCTTTGAGGAACTCTGCGCGAAGCAACATTGCTAACTGGCCCATATTCATTTCGGGCACAATAACTTTTGGATATTTCTTCAATACTTCGCCAAGATTCTTAGGGAATGGATTGAGAAAACGAATGTGTGCTTGGGCAATCTTTTCGCCATTGTCGCGCAGTACTTCAACTGCCGCACTGACTGGACCATACGTTGAACCCCAACCAAGGTAGAGAACTTGTGCATCACCAGTTGGATCGCTGACTTCTAGATCTGGAACTTTGATGCCAGCAACTTTTGCTGCGCGAGTACGCACCATGAAGTCGTGGTTGGCAGGATCATAAGAAATAGCACCTGTTTTATCTGCTTTTTCAAGGCCACCGATACGGTGTTCAATTCCCTTTGTACCTGGAATTGCCCACGGACGCGCAAGTGTTTCTGGGTTACGCAAATAAGGCATGAAATCTTCTTGGCTCTTAGCAAATTCAACGCGCAAGTCTGGCAATGAATCAACATCAGGAATCATCCATGGCTCTGAACCATTTGCAATGTATCCATCAGATAAAACGATGACAGGTACGCGATACGTAGTTGCGATCCGCGCAGCTTCAATTGCAATATCAAAGCAATCACTTGCATGTGATGGCGCAATTACTGCAACAGGGGATTCACCATTTCGTCCAAAGAGTGCCTGCAATAAATCTGCTTGCTCAGTCTTTGTTGGTAAACCAGTTGAAGGGCCACCGCGCTGAACATCAATAATGATGAGTGGAAGTTCGAGCATGACCCCAAGGCCAATCATTTCGCTCTTAAGTGCAACGCCAGGACCCGATGTTGTGGTTATTCCAAGTGCGCCACCGTAAGAGGCTCCGAGTGCAGAACCAATAGCTGCAATCTCATCTTCTGCCTGGAAAGTAACGACCCCAAATTTCTTATGCTTTGAAAGCTCGTGCAAAATATCGGATGCAGGGGTAATTGGGTAAGAACCTAAAAATAGTTTTAGTTCTGCACGCTGTGATGCTGCAATAAGACCATATGCCATTGCGGCATTACCGCTGATATTGCGGTACTTACCTTTTGGCATAACTGCTTTCGCAATTTCAAAAGAGACTGAGAAATCTTCGGTGGTTTCGCCGTAGTTCCATCCAGTGCGGTAAGCAAGCAAGTTAGCTTTCAAAATTTCTGGCTTCTTAGCAAACTTGGCATTCAAGAAATTTTCTGTCGCCTCAGTTGGACGGTGATACATCCATGTAAGCAGGCCAAGTGCGAACATATTCTTTGAACGCTCCGCCTCCTTGCGAGTAAGAGTTAATTCTGAAAGCGCAGCAACGGTAAGTGATGTCAGCGCTACGGGGTGCAACTTGAAACTATCGAGTGTTCCATCTTCTAGAGGATTGGTTTCATAGCCAACTTTAGAAAGATTACGCGTTGTAAATTCGTCGGCATCAACAATTATCGTTGCTCCACGCTGCATATCCTTGATATTTGCTTTGAGGGCTGCAGGATTCATTGCTACTAAAACATCGGGGGCATCACCTGCGGTTTGCACATGGTGATCCGCAAAATGGAGTTGAAATGAAGAAACCCCAAGGACTGTTCCTTGAGGCGCACGAATCTCGGCGGGGAAGTTAGGCAGTGTAGAAAGATCATTTCCAAGACTTGCAGTATCCATCGTGAAGCGATCACCAGTGAGTTGCATTCCATCACCGCTATCGCCTGCGAAACGAATAGTTACTTGTTTCAGCGCTACGACTGGTTTGGTCACGAAGACAATCTTGCTCACTTTTGCTTCCCTTGCCTAGGGTTTTGGCCCACCAACTTGATGAAATACCTCTCAGTGCTAGCGCTCAAACCCAAACTCTTGCAAGAATATATGCATGAGCAAAAAGGAAGTCGATGCCCATATCGCGAAGATGCCAGAGCCAGGGCGAAGTGCAGTCAAGAAGATTCGTAAAGTGCTTCAGGCTGCACTACCTGGTGCAACCGAGGAGATCTATTACGGAATTCCTTCCTTTCTTATTGACGGAATTGGCGTAGCGGGATTTGATGTTTACAAAGATCACTCTTCATATTTTCCAATGAGCGGTGCAGAGTTTCCTGAACTAAAAGTTGCACTGAAAAAATATAAGCGCACTCGAGGCTCTATTCATTTTGATTCGAAAGAGGGCTTACCTGCGCCATTAGTAAAGAAGTTAGTCAAAGCTCGCATCAAAGATATAAATTCTCGTTTTCCAACAAAGACTGGCCTATCAAAGAGCTTCTACGACAATGGATATTTGCAATCAGAGGGAAAATTCAAGAATCACAAATTACACGGTGCGTGGAAGTGGTATCGCAAAGATGGCACTTTGATGCGCACGGGAACGTTCAAAGATGGTGCCCAAAGTGGAGTATGGCGAACCTATGACAGGAATGAAAAGCTTGTGAAAGAGACTAAATTTTAGTTATTCATTACTCGTGCAATAGGTTTGAGTAATGAAAGCAATTCAAGTTACTGAGTTCGGTGGCCCTGAGGTCATGCATCTCGTTGATCTTCCAGATCCAGTTGCAGGCCCAGACCAAGTTCTAATAAATGTGAGTGCAATTGGTTTGAACTTTGCAGACACCGTGCAGATTCGTAATCAATATGTCACTCAACAGAAATTGCCATTGATTCCAGGCCTTGAGGTCGTTGGAACTACAAGCGATGGAAAACGCGTACTTGCTTCAATTTCAGAGGGAGCGTACGCGCAGAAAGTTGTTGCACATCCAGCGATGACTATGAATATTCCAGATGGTGTTAGCGATGAAGCTGCCCTTGCCATGTTGGTACAAGGAACAACTGCGTGGCATATATTGAAAACTTTTGGCCATCTTGCATCTGGTGAAAGTGTTGTTATTCATGCTGGCGCCGGCGGAGTTGGAACTATTGCAATTCAACTTGCAAAGATGTGGGGAGCGCGAGTTATCGCTGTAACTTCAAGCGATGAAAAATCAGCACTTGCAAAATCACTGGGAGCAGATGTAACTGTCGATGCAAAGAGCGCCAATCTTGCACAGGCCATGCTGGATGCAAATAATGGTAAACCAGTCGATCTTGTATTAGAGATGGTTGGTGGAAAGACATTTGATGCCAGCCTTGAAGTTCTAGCGCCATTCGGTCGAGTCATTGTTTATGGAATGGCATCTGGTGAGATGGCAACTCCTGTAAATTCAATTTCACTTCTTGGTACAAGTAAGACAATTACAGGATTCTGGCTTGGACATTGCTTCTCGCATCCAGAGAAGATGATTCATGAAGTGATTGCACACCTATTCATTCTTATTAAAGAAGGAAAGCTCAAGCCAATCATCGGTGCAACATTTCCATTATCTAAAGCCGGCGATGCTCATAAAGCAATCGTTGGACGAGGAACAACGGGAAAAATCACGCTAGATCCAGCGCTCTAAAAGTGTAATTTTTAGAATCGCCGAGATTGCCTGTACCCTCACGTATTGATCAACGCCCCCCTAGCTCAGTTGGTAGAGCGTTTCCATGGTAAGGAAAAGGTCACCGGTCCGATTCCGGTGGGGGGCTCGAAATAATCGTAAGATTAT
>CAIOIJ010000030.1 GCA_903858325.1 uncultured Actinomycetes bacterium | reverse complement strand
AGTAAATCTAACAACGGGTACTGATAAAGCGTCCGACTAAGGAAAAGGGTACCCGCTACCTGCATGAATTCCTATTCGCATTCTTGCCAGATCACGCTCAAATCAGTGCTCGAAAACCTTCCATATTCACAAAGTCGGTGGAAAGTTGTATAAATAGAGTACTCACTAGCAGTTGGCAGCATTTGTGGATCGGGGAAGGTCGCACAAGCCGCGCCTTGCTAGGAGCACCACATGCATGAGAAAAACCTCAACGGTCTGGTTGTAATCCATTCCGCACCATCTGCCCTGCGCCAACATATTGAGTGGGGTTTGAATTCACTTCTTTGCGCGCCTCAAAACATATTTTGGCGTGATCAACCACTAGCCGCCGGAACTGTCAGGACAAGTCAAGAATTTCGAGCACCGCTCGGAACCGCTGCAAAGATTGCAACTGCTTTGAAAAATTGGCATTACCTGAGATTTGAAGTGAGCGAACTTGGTTTGCATGGTGGAGAAATCTTTCGTTGCACTCCTGAACTTGGAATCCATCGAGCAACCATTGATTCTGTTGGCTCGGTACTTATCCATGAAAATGTTCTGCGCAAAGCACTTGCACATTTCGACGAGATTGAAGTTCGCGAGAATATAGAGGTAGCACTTGGCACGGCATGGGATATTGAACTTGAACCATATCGTGGAGTAGATCTTCAAGAGGTGCAAAGGCTTAGGGCGATTTAACTTTCAGGACTATGATGTTTATATGACTTCACAAGCGCCCATGAGTTCAGTCGAAAGACGTCGTTCAATTCTTTACATTGCAATTGCACTTATATTTTCAATGGCGCTGGGCGGCGGATTAATCAAAGTAGGCACCGGGTTTGCATCACGTACAGCAAATGGCATCACTGTCACTGGTTCTGCAAAGTTATCCGCAACTGCCGATAATGTTGTCTGGACTCTCAATGTTTCACTCACGCGTCAAACAGTTGCAGAAGCAGTTACAAAAGTTGGAAATGATGTGGCAGCTGTAACGAAGTACCTAACCGAGGGTGGAATTTCTGCAGATGCGTTGACCTTAGGATCAGTTTCAACATATGCAAATGAGCAATGGCTTAATGGAAATAACACAGGCAAGATTTTGAATTACCGCGCTTCACGTGATGTCGTTGTACGCACAAAGGATGTGCAACTTGTCGCCAAACTTTCTCAAGGCATCGGTTCTATTATGCAAAAAGGTGTGACGGTAAATAACTACGGTCCTCAGTACTACATCTCGACTTTGCCTGCGATGCGCCCAAAGCTCTTGGCAGAAGCAATGCAAGATGCAAAAGTTCGCGCTGAAGCAATTACCAAGGCAGTCGGCGGTAAAGTCGGTTCTGTGCAGTCTGTGAAGTCAGGACCATTCCAAGTCACAACGCCGGATTCCACGATGACTCAAGATTCAGGCGCTTATGACACTTCAAGCATTGATAAAACAGTTACGGCAACTGTCTCAGTTACCTTTTCAGTGAAGTAATTCTTAGATTTAGAGCGGAATATTGCCGTGTGACCCACGGCGATAATCTGATTCTGCAAGCACCTTTGCAATAGCGCTACGAGTCTTATCTGGCTCAATCATTTCATCGACAGCGCCAATCTCAATTGCACGTGCCACGCCACCTGAAACTT
>CAIOIJ010000029.1 GCA_903858325.1 uncultured Actinomycetes bacterium | reverse complement strand
CACCATTAACTGGATTAATTGCATAGCGTTCTAAGAAGACGCCGCTCTTAGGACGATCTGTTGCAAGTCGATCAATATCAGATGCTGCCTTAATCTTTTCTAAATAATCCTTAAACTCTTTTTCAACTTTTGTTCCTGCAGCTAACTTGGCTGCAAGTTCGCTATCTGCTGCAACAACGAAAAATGTTGCACCGTATAAAGTATCTGGACGAGTTGTATAAATTGTTACCGGCTCTGGCATACCTTCGATCGCAAATTTAACGTTGGCGCCCATTGAGCGACCAATCCAGTTGCGCTGCATCATCAAGACTTTTTCTGGCCATTTACCTTCTAGTTGGGCCATGTCATCGAGCAAACGATCCGCATAATCTGTGATCTTGAAATACCACTGGTTAAGTTTTTTCTTTGTGACAGCCGTATCGCAACGCTCACACAAGCCAGCAACTACTTGTTCATTAGCTAAAACTGTTTGACACCCTGGGCACCAATTAACTGCTGAATCTTTTCGGTAAGCAAGACCGCGCTTGTGTAATTGCAAGAACAACCATTGGTTCCAGCGGTAATACTCAGGGTCGCACGTGTTGAATACGCGATCCCAATCAAATGAACAAGCAAAGCGACGCATAGATGCTTTTTGTGTAGCAATATTTTCATACGTCCAAATACGTGGATCTTCATTGCGTTTAATCGCAGCATTTTCCGCTGGCAAACCAAATGCATCCCAACCAATTGGGTGCATAACGTTGAAACCTTTTTGTACCCAGTAACGAGCAATGACATCGCCTAATGCATATGCCTCGGCATGGCCCATATGTAAATCACCAGAAGGATAGGGAAACATATCCAATACATATTTTTTAGGTCGAGGATCATCGCTTCGACCAGATTTGAAGGGAGTGAGTTCATCCCAGACAGGTAGCCACTTCTCTTGTACGTAGGCAAAATCGTAAGCAGCGTGTTCGCGCTCTTCATTGCCTTGCTGTGTGGACATAAGGTGAGTTTATCGGGCTTTATGCCCAGCTAATGCCAGTTAGTTCTTCGCTTACCGACCATAAATTTGCCGCAAGTGATTGATCGTATGCAAGTGACGTGCCACGGGTTAGTTTTGGAAAGCCGCGCATCTCCATCAATCCATCGGGCCCGATATATGAAGCTCCAACTAAATCTGGATAAGTAGCAGCACACAAAGTTGGAAGCGCACCACGCGATGCCGATTGAGCAAAGAGTGAATTCATCCCACCTGTAATTCTTGATTCTAAATTCGCTCCACGCATTTGCGGACCGACGCTTTGAAGATGCGTTGCGGACCATCCTGGATGAGCTGCATATGCATTGATATTCCAGCCATTCATTATTGAACGGCGCTGTAATTCATTGATGAAGAGAAGGTTGGCCAGCTTGCTAGCCCCATATGCACCCCAAGGTTTGTATTCACCTTTTGCAAGTGCGCGATCTCTGATGGTCTCTTTAGAACCATCACCGAAATTTCCGAGACGGTGGGCTTGGCTTGCAACACTGACAATGCGTTCTTGAACTCTGTTGCGCAATAAACCAGCAAGTGCGAAATGGCCTAAATGATTAGTGCCGAGTTGTAATTCGAAACCATCTTCTGTCGTCTTGAGTGGAGTTGCCATAATGCCAGCATTGAGAATGAGTACATCAAAATCATCAGTTACTGTCTGAGCAAATGCTTTGATTGATTTGAGAGATGCAAGTTCTAGGATTGCAAATGAAACTCGCGCTTTACCAAGCTCCACAACTGTTGCTTCACCTTTGCGCGCATCGCGGGCGGTGATAGTGACATGTGCACCTTTGCGAATGAGTTCGCGTGCGGTCTCTTTTCCGAGTCCACTTGTTCCACCGGTAATAATAAATTTCTTACCGCTTAGGTCGGGAATATTTATTGCATTCCAGCCACGAGTAATAGTTGTTACATCTGCCATGTGGAGCTAAGGGGATTTGAACCCCTGACCCCCTGCATGCCATGCAGGTGCGCTACCAGCTGCGCTATAGCCCCGTATACGAGAAGGTAAACCTACCGTAATTTGCGAAAGGCACTATTCGGGCGAAGCGCCGCTCTCTTCGCCATATACAGGCTCTGGAATTGATCCAGCATTATGTTCAATCAAATTCCATTGGCGCGGATTTCTTTGCAAGATTGACCACGATGCATTTGATAAGCCACCAATGACGCCCCAATGACTGAGAGGTAATTTGAGCAAGTCACCTAATACACAACGCGCAGTACCACCATGTGTTGCAACAACTAATAATTGATTTGTTTTTCCTTCAAGTGCGCGACTAATTGCAGCAACTGCACGCGCTGCAACTTCACTTCGCTTCTCCCCTGTAGTTCCAGCAGGATTATCGTCGCCATCTATCCAGCGAATAAAGTTTTGAAAATCTTCTTCACGATTCTCTTTACCCGTCTTGCCTTCCCAAAGTCCACCATTTGTTTCGCGCAAATTTTCATCGATCGAGACTTCTAATCCCGTGAGATCAGCCAATGCTTGAGCAGTAAATTTCGCACGTTGCAAGTCACTAGAAATAATCGCGGTTGGATTCATGCCTGCCAAAATTTCTGCAGCATGTTTTACTTGATACTGACCAACTTCATTGAGCGGAATATCTGAATGGCCCTGAAATCTATTGACCACATTCCAATCAGTTTGGCCATGGCGCCATAGAAGTACGCGATTACCGTCCATGGAGTGCGGCAGCCTTTACTGCATCTAATTCAATCATTGGACAGTCATTCCATAATTTATCGAGCATGTAATAGCGGCGAAGATCGCTGCTTTGAATATGCACAACTAAATCTGAGTAATCAAGCAGAATCCATTCGGCGCCATGTTCGCGACGTGCGGGCTTTTCGCCAATCTCACTCATCTTTCGCTCTACTTCATCGGCAATAGCATCTACCTGAGCAACGTTTTGTCCTGTTGCAATAAGAAAGACTTCACTGAGAACTAATTGATCGGATAGATCTATAGCAATGACATCTGTTGCTAATTTATCGATAACTGCATGTGCGGCAACCTGCGTGATTTCAATTGTCTTGCTTTGCGCTGGCATAGAGGCCATTCTCCTTTATATAGTGAGCAACAGATTCAGGTATCTGATTACTTTGTTCTCCACGAATCTGTGTCGCTGATACATCTAGTGCAGAAATATCTAATCCCTCTGCGGGATAGCCTGGGCGTTGAATAACGACGATTCTACATTTCTTTTTCAGTTCTTCCACACGATGCCATTTATCAATATGGAGATAAGCATCAGCGCCAATAAATAGGACAATCTGAGAATCTGGAAAAGAAGCTATGACTGCATCCACGGTATCTATTGCATAGCTTGGTCCTTCGCGCAGAATTTCAATGGGATTGATTTCAACGCGAGAACGAATATCTGATGAAAGTGAATCAATTGCTAATTGACACATTGCTCGCCTTTGCGCACCAGTGGCAAGAGGTGAATCCGCCCTCAGCAATGGTTGACCTGCTGGAATTACAAGTAAGCGATCAACAATGTGACGTTCTAGAACTTGGGTAATTACATGAAGGTGACCTAAATGAATTGGGTCGAAAGTGCCTCCGTAAATACCTACCGCGGACAAATTAGTCCCGGTCGAAACGAAGTGTTATATAAAGTAGAAGGCAAAATACTGCGAAGGCACCAAGTCCAAATGCATAGGGAGGCGCCGGTAATTCACGAACTGATTCGGCTGCACGAATAATCATGGCGAAATACTACCCCTTGCCCGCTAGTAGTTCTTTGAATCTAGCCTCATCGATAACGGGGATACCTAATTCTTCTGCTTTAGCTAACTTTGAACCGGGCTCTGCTCCAACTAAAAGGTAATCAGTCTTCTTAGAAACGGCTGATGCAGACTTTCCTCCATGAGCGATGATGGTCTCTGAAATTCCATCACGGGAGAAGGATTCGAGTCCCCCTGTTACGACAAATGTAAGTCCGGCCAAAGTTTGAGGAAGTGATTCGACTTTTTCAATAACTACGCGAACACCTGCAGCACTCCACTTGCGAATAATCTCTTGATGCCAATCGACGCTAAACCATTCAATAATTGATTGTGCAATTGTGGCTCCGACACCATCTATTTCGGCCAATTCTTGTGCATCGGATTTTGCAATTGCATCAATTGATCCACAATGTGTAGCAAGTGCTTGGGCAGCAGTAGGGCCAACATGGCGGATCGATAAAGCAACGATGGTGCGCCATAGCGGACGTGTTTTCGCGTCTTCTAGTGCTGCAAGTAGCGTTTCAACATTTTTTGAAGCAGTGCCATCTTTCTTAGTAAAAAATTCTGATTGCATAAGTTTGTCTGCGCTCAAATCGAAAAGATCAGATTCATCAGTAATTACTTTGCTCTCAAGGAGTGCAACAGCTGCTTCATAACCCAAGACATCGATATCGAGGGCTGCGCGCGAACCAATGTAATAAATACGCTCACGAAGTTGAGCTGGACAACTCTGAGTATTTGGACAACGTATATCTACATCAGCCTCACTCATTGCTCGTAATTCACTTGCGCACTCTGGGCAATGTGTGGGCATAACAAATGCCTTTTCTTTACCAGTTCTGCGATCGAT
>CAIOIJ010000028.1 GCA_903858325.1 uncultured Actinomycetes bacterium | reverse complement strand
TGAGATGAGCCCATTTGCTCCTCGCATCATCTCTGTAAAGATTCCAGTTGATCAGATCGGTGCAGTAATCGGACCTAAGGGAAAGATTATTAATCAGATTCAAGATGAGACAGGCGCTGAAATTTCTATCGAAGATGATGGAACTATCTACATTGGTGCAACTGATGGCCCATCGGCTGAGGCTGCACGCGCACAGATCAATGCAATTGCTAATCCACAAATGCCAGAAGTTGGCGAACGCTACCTCGGTACCGTCGTCAAGCTTGCAGCATTTGGTGCATTCATTTCATTGATGCCAGGTAAAGATGGCTTGCTCCACGTCTCGCAAATTCGCAAGATGCATGGTGGAAAGCGCATTGAGAACCTGGAAGAAGTAATGAAGGTCGGTGACAAGATTCAAGTTGAGATCGGTGAGATTGACCCTAAGGGCAAGCTTTCATTGGTACCAGTCCTTGAAGATGGCACCGTTCCTGCAGCAGGAGAATAAATAATTGAGCGTTCGTCGCACAGTTTTACCTAGCGGTCTGCGTATCATTACTGAAGAAGTTTCTTCGGTACGCAGCGCCGCGATCGGTATCTGGGTCAATGTTGGTTCGCGTGATGAAACCCCGGCAACTGCTGGGGCTTCTCATTTTCTAGAGCATTTATTGTTCAAAGGAACCACACGTCGCAACGCTTTAGAAATTTCATCAGCGATCGAATCTGTCGGTGGCGAGATGAATGCATTTACAAGTAAGGAATACACCTGCTTCTACGCACGTGTAATTGACACCGATTTACCGATGGCAGTCGATGTAATTTCAGATCTCATTACATCTTCAATCATCACAGCCCTGGATATCGATGCAGAGCGCAAGGTTGTATTAGAAGAAATTGCAATGCGCGATGACGATCCCAGCGATCTAGTGCACGATCTCTATGCCGAAACTTATTATGGGGATACAGCTCTTGGTCGCCCAATTCTTGGCACAATAAAATCTATGAACAATATGACGCGAGCAAGCGTTTTCAACTATTACAAAAAGAAATACTTGCCACAAGATATCGTCGTATCGGTTGCTGGAAATATCAAACACAAACGCGTTGTTGCAATGGTCGAAGAAGCGCTTTCTCGAGATAACTTCTTAGATGTTCAAGGTGCACCAGTTGTACGCGAGAACACACCTATCAAACGAGCAAAACAAGGAAGCGTTGGACTTATTCATCGCGCTAGCGAGCAAGCCCATATGTTCTATGGCATGGAAGGTGTAACTCGCACCGATAATCGACGTTTTGCAATGGGAGTTCTTTCAGCGGCGCTCGGTGGTGGAATGTCGTCGCGACTATTCCAGGAGATTCGCGAAAAACGTGGACTTGCTTACTCTGTTTACGCTTATACACAACAGTTTGCAGGTTCTGGCCAAATTGGTTTCTATGCTGGTTGTAATCCAACAAAGGCGATTGAAGTTGTTGAAATTATTCGTGAAGTATTGGCCGATGTTGCAGACAATGGAATGAGCCACGAAGAAATTGAGCGAGCTAAAGGCGCAGTGCGTGGATCTCTGGTTCTTTCCCAAGAAGATTCAGGTGCACGTATGAGCCGCATCGGAAAAAGTGAAATTGTTTATGGCGCAATTATGAGTTTTGATGAGATTCTGACCTCAGTAGCACGCGTAAATGAGACAGACATCAAAGCAATTGCTAGCGAGTATCTGACCAAAACGCCTACTCTTGCACTTGTAGGACCTTTCAAGAGCGAATCAAAGTTCGAGAAGGTCTTGGCGAAAGGAGCCCGCTAATGATCAATGTCGGAGTACTTGGCGCGCGTGGTCGAATGGGCGCAGAAGTTGTTCGCGCAATCAATGAAGCCGCCGATCTCGAATTAGTTGCTGCACTCGACTTAGGTGATTCTTTAGATTCACTCATCACCAATAAGGCAGAAGTTGTAGTTGATTTCACTACGCCAGATAGCGTCATGGCAAATCTTGAATTCTTGATCACAAATGGAATCCACGGCGTTGTCGGCACAACAGGTTTTGATGATGCACGTATCGCACATGTAAAGAAATCATTAGCCGCAAATCCAAAAGTTGGCCTACTCATCGCCCCAAACTTTGCCATTGGCGCAGTATTGATGATGGAATTTGCCGAAAAAGCTGCACGCTATTTTGAGTCAGCAGAAATTATTGAATTACACCATCCTGCAAAAGTCGATGCACCAAGCGGTACCGCTGCGCGTACGGCAGAGTTAATGACGCACGCACGTAAAGTTGCAGGCCTTGCACCGATGCCAGATGCAACAACTACAGCGCAGGACGGTGCGCGTGGAAGTAAAGTCGGCGATATTCCAGTGCATTCCATCCGTGCGCGTGGGTTAGTTGCACATCAGGAAGTAATTTTGGGTGGACTTGGCGAAACTCTGACTATTCGTCATGATTCCCTCGATCGCGCAGGTTTTATGCCAGGAGTTCTACTTGGTGTAAGAAAAGTAATCACACATCCTGGCCTCACACATGGCCTCGATAAGTTTATGTAGGGGAGAGCGACAATGAGCAAAGATCAAATAACACTGTACGGCGCCGATTGGTGCGGCGACTGCCGTCGTTCAAAGCGATTGCTAGCAGATCTCAATGTGGAATATACCCTCGTAGATGTTGAGCACGACTTGAGCGCTGCAGATAAAGTAAAAGAGATTAACGGTGGAGCGCAATCAATTCCCGTTATTGTTTTTTCAGATGGAACACACCTCACGGAGCCTTCGGATAATGATCTCAAAGCAAAATTGAAAGAACTTTCGATAATCTAACAAAGGATAAAAAATGGACGAGCTCGCATTACATCCCAAGCGATGGAAAGCGATGCCGTTTATAGCACTCGCTGTATCACTCATCATTATGGATGCAACAGTGGTCAACGTTGCACTTCCTGTAATAGTCAGAGATCTTTCCCTTTCAGCCTCTGATGCTGAATGGATCAACTCGATATATTCGCTAGTTTTTGCCGCACTACTTATTACTGTCGGCCGAATCGGTGACTTATATGGCCGCCGTAAATTATTGCTCGCAGGCATTGTGGTCTTTGGTCTTGCGAGTGTGATCGCTAGTTTTTCAACTTCAGGTGCAACATTGATTAGCGCACGCTTACTTCAAGGAGTCGGCGGTGCAATGGTTTTGCCTGCAACTCTCTCGACAGTAAATGCACTCTTCAAGGGCAAGGAACGTGGAATAGCTTTTGCAATCTGGGGAGCAACTATCGGCGGAATGGCAGCAGTGGGTCCCGTTGTAGGTGGCTGGCTGACAACCGTGTCATCGTGGCATTGGGCTTTTCTTATCAATATTCCAATTGTTCTCATTGTTATCATCGGAATTTCGCTCTTTATCCCTGAGACAAAAGATCCACATACTCAGAAGGGAACTGATTTTGCCGGAATCTCATTATCGATAGTTGGATTAGGTCTGATTGTCTTTGGTTTGATTGAAGGTATCCGCTTTGGATGGTGGAAGACACAAGAAGTCTTTTCGGTTGGTTCTTTTTCATGGAGTTGGAATTTATCTCCCGTAGTAATTGCTTTTATCGTTGGCTTGAGTGCAATGGCGCTATTTGTGCGCATCGAATCGCAACGCGCAACTGCACAAAAACCAATTCTTCTCGACCTCAACTTGCTCAAAATAAAGTCATTTCGCTACGGAAGTATCGCTGCGCTAGTAGTTGCTTTAGGTGAGTTTGGAATGCTCTTTTCACTTCCGCTCTTCTTACAAGGTGGCTTGGGATATTCAGCTCTGCGTACTGGTGTATTGATTTTGGCACTAGCAATGGGAACCTTCATTATCTCTGGAGGTACGCCGCAACTTTCTGCACGTATGGGTGGTCGCGCGGTGGTCAGGACAGGTCTTGCTCTCGAAGCAATTGCAATTCTTGGTTTGAGTTTTAGTTTTTCACTAACTGTCCCAAGCATTGTTATAGCTGCGTGGCTATTTCTTTATGGTGCTGGTGTGGGTCTTGCTACGGCGCAACTCACGAGTGTCATTCTTGCTGATGTGCCAGTTGAACAAAGCGGCCAGGCATCAGGATTACAGAGCACATTTCGTCAATTAGGTTCATCCCTCGGTGTGGCACTTTTAGGCGCTCTCTTCTTTACAACATTGGGATCGACACGAATTCAAGGTGCAGATATTGATGGGCTTTTGAGTGCAGTTCGAATGACCACATTAGTCGCAGCATTTGTTATCGGACTTGGTTTATTGGCAACAATTGCGTTGCCTGCACAAAAAAATCAGAACCAGTTGTAAATCGCCGCAGAAGTTATTGCCGCCGAGAGCACAACTATTGGAAAGGGTGCTTTCAAAATAAGTGCAATAACTGCAACGCCTACGCCTGCCAATCTATGGTCCACCATTAACTTCGTTTTCTCCGTAATGGTTTGCACACCGACTAGTGCACTCAAGAGCGCGATAGGAATGAGTGCATTGATTCGTTGGATTTTAGGATTAGATAAGAAGCGTTCAGGTATGGAGTGACCAGAATATTTGAGTAAGAATGCAATAACGCTTGTTCCAATCGTTGCAACCCATAGAGCGCTCATGGTCGAAGCCCAATCACAATTGCAATAAAGGCAGTGGCAATAATTGGTAATCCAGCAGGAAGAATTGGCGTCAGTGCAAGAGCGAGAGCAACGGCTGAAATTGCAATTGCGCGATCACGATTACTTACTAGACGCGGCCAGACTAATCCTAGAAATGCTGCAGGGACTGCGGCATCTAAGCCCCACGCGCGAATATCTCCCATAGCTTGTGCGCCAAGTGCGCCTGCAAGAGTGAAGATATTCCAAAAGAGAAATACACCAAAGCCGGTGAGATAGAAACCGTGTCGCATTGCATCAGCGCCGCGACTTTCTTGATTGAGCGCAACACCTGTTGATTCATCAATAGTTATTTGAGCAGTAATTACTCTCTTTAGTCCACGAACTTTTAATCGCGGCGCCATGATTACTCCATAGAGTCCATTACGAACTCCTAGTAGGGATGCAGTCGCAATTGCACTTATTGGATTTCCGCCCGCACCCATAACTCCAACAACAGCAAATTGCGATGCTCCAGAAAAGGTGAGGAGAGATAAGAGGCAACTCTGCAGAACACTAAAACCATTCGCCACTGATGCCGCTCCGAATGCGACCCCATATGCGCCAACGGTCAATGAGACGCTGAGGGAATCACGAAATGTGGTGGAGGCAACCTTGGACACGCGCCTATTCTGCCTTAGATATCCATTGTCGGGGGAGTTCATTTCGATAGGGTCACGATATGGCCGAAGAAATTGTATTTAGAAGTGATGTAACCGTAGAACTCGTAAAATCAAGTGCAAGTGATGCAGATGTCATTTGGGCAGCTCGCGTCTCTACTGCTGGCGAACAATCTATGGATGAAATTGGTGAAGATCCTGCCAAATCTGCAGGCTTGATCAATTATCTTGCTCGCGAACGCCATGGTTCACCCTTTGAACATACATCAATGACATTTTTTGTATCTGCGCCGATATTTGTTTTCCGTGAATTTATGCGTCACCGTATCGCTTCATACAATGAAGAGAGTGGTCGTTATCGCGAACTTCGGCCGGTCTTTTATGTTCCTGACGAAAATCGTAAATTGATTCAAGTAGGAAAAACAGGTGCGTATACATTTGTGGATGGAACACCAGAACAATTTAGTGTTTCCGTTGCAGCAATGAAGAAGGCATACACAGTTGCATATGAGCAATATCAAGTAATGCTTGATCAAGGAATTGCGCGCGAAGTTGCTCGCACAGTCTTGCCGGTCGGACTTTTTTCTTCAATGTATGTAACTATGAATGCCCGCGCACTCATGAACTTTTTATCACTACGCACTTCGCGCGAAGGCTCGCATTTCCCAAGTTATCCGCAACGCGAAATTGAGATGGTTGCCGAAAAAATGGAGGCAGAATTCGCACGTTTAATGCCACTTACATACGGCGCCTTCGAAAAATCTGGACGTATAGCCCCCTAAAACGGGTAGAGTTAGGCGCATGAGTACCCCAGCGCCTTTTGGTCGTATGTTGACCGCGATGGTTACTCCATTTACAAAAGATGGGGCGATCGATTGGAAAGGCGTAGAAACTATCGCCGACCATTTGGTCAAACATGGTCACGATGGAATCGTCGTCAATGGAACAACAGGTGAGGCTCCAACAACTAAATCATCTGAAAAAGAAGAGATCATCAAAGTTGTCAAAAAAGTTGTCGGGCCAAATATTAAAGTTATTTCAGGTGCTGGTGACAATGAAACAGATTATTCAATCAACCAAGCTAAGCGCTCTGAAGCAGCTGGCGCCGATGGCATATTGGTTGTAACTCCGTATTACAACAAGCCCCCACAAGCCGGAATCGAAGCGCACTTCCTAGCAATGGCCAATGCAACTGGTTTACCGATGATGCTCTATGACATTCCTGGTCGAACTGGTGTCGAAATCGAATCAGACACCATTGTTCGACTCTTCGAACACCCACAAATTGTTGCGCTCAAAGATGCAAAAGGAAATGTTGCAGCGACATCGTGGGTAATCAAGCGCTGCGGCATCCCTGTCTATTCAGGTGATGACATTCTCAATCTTCCTTTGCTATCAGTTGGAGCAGTTGGTTTCGTATCTGTATGCGGTCACACTGTTGGTAACGAACTCAAAGAGATGCTCAATTCATGGTTTTCAGGAAATACTGAGCGCGCACTCGAGATTCACCAACAGTTGCTTCCAGTATTTACCGGAACTTTCCGCACTCAAGGTGCAATCATGACAAAGGCTGCACTTACATTAATGGGATTACCTGGTGGCCATACGCGTCTACCTTTAGTTGATGCAACTGCTGCGCAAATTGCACAGTTGCGTGAAGATCTACGCGCAGGTGGCGTAGCAATTTCCTAATGACCCATCCCCATCCAGAACTCGGAACTCCCTCACCTCTAGTAGATGGTGGGTTGCGCATCGTCGCACTCGGCGGATTAGCCGAAATCGGTCGCAACATGACTGTCTTTGAATACAAAAAGAAGTTACTCATTGTTGATTGCGGTGTTCTATTTCCTGAAGAGAATCAACCTGGTATCGATCTGATTTTGCCTGACTTTTCTTATATTCGCGAACGCCTCGGTGATGTCATTGCTATTTTTCTAACGCATGGCCACGAAGACCATATAGGCGCAGTTCCATATTTATTGCGTGAGCGAGTAGATATTCCAATTTATGGTTCGGCACTTACTTTGGCTTTGATTACGGCAAAACTCAAAGAGCATCGAATCACTCCCATCACGCGCGAAGTAAAAGAAGGAATGCGCGAAGATATTGGCGCATTTGAACTTGAATTTGTTGCGGTAAATCACTCAATCCCAGATGCGCTAGCTGTTGCGATTCATACAGAGGCGGGAACAGTTCTGCACACGGGTGATTTCAAGATGGATCAATTACCACTCGATGGACGCATTACAGATTTGCGCACCTTTGCAAGACTTGGCGAAGAAGGCGTTGATCTATTCCTTGTTGATTCAACAAATGCAGATGTTCCAGGATTTACTCCTTCAGAGCGCGAAATCATGCCAGCCCTCAATCGCGTTATTGGAGCAACTAAGCGTCGAGTGATCGTTGCGTCATTCTCATCTCATGTTCACCGTGTTCAGCAAGTAATTGATATTGCATCAAAGCACGATCGTAAAGTTGTATTCATTGGACGTTCAATGGTTCGCAATATGAAGATTGCAGAAGAGATGGGGTATCTCACCATCCCAAGTGGTTTGCTCATCGACGTCAAAGATCTTGGCTTATACGATGACAATGTCGTTTTGATTTGTACAGGTTCTCAAGGCGAACCAATGGCAGCGCTTTCACGAATGGCAAATGGCGACCATCAAATTCGCGTAGGCGCTGGAGATACGGTCATCCTTGCTTCATCGCTGATTCCCGGTAATGAAAATTCAGTCTTTAGGGTTATCAACGAACTAACACGTTTTGGTGCGAAAGTTGTTCATAAAGCAAATGCAATGGTGCATGTTTCTGGTCACGCAGCTGCTGGCGAGCTTCTCTACTGTTACAACATCGTCAAGCCACGTTATGTCATGCCAGTACATGGTGAATGGCGGCATCTCACTGCCAATGCAGAGCTTGCAATATCGGCAGGTGTACCGCGAGAACACGCAATAATTATTGAAAATGGTGTTGTTGTAGATCTTATAAATCATGAAGCAACTGTCGTCGGCGCAGTTCCTTGCGGCTTTGTGTATGTCGATGGGCAGAGCATTGGTGACATCACAGAGAGTTCACTCAAAGATCGACGCATTCTTGGAGAAGAAGGATTTATCTCGTGCGTCGTTGTTGTTGAATCGCAGAGCGGAAAAATTATTGCCGGCCCTGATATTCATGCACGAGGATTTGCAGAAGATGAAGCGCTCTTTGATGAAGTAAAACTTAGGATTGAAAAAGCATTAGCGCATGCTGTTGTTGAGGGCATGAATGGAACTCATCAACTTTCACAAATTGTTCGTAGAACTATTGGTGAATGGGTAGGAACAACACATCGCCGTCGCCCAATGATTGTTCCCGTAGTTATTGAGGTCTAGTTTCAACGGCGCGCCTAGCCATAGTGCAATTACTAAACAATTATTATCGCCCGTGTGGCTAAGAGAAAAAAAGCGAAGAGTGCAGGCGTTGGCCCTGCAATAGGTAGAGGCATTGCCGCTATCTGGAAATTCTTTGCCCGCACACTTGGTGGGGCGGTCCGCTTTTTAGCTCGAGGTGCACGTGATCTAGATCCAGCACATCAACGCGATGGAATTGCTTTTCTACTTCTTATTCTGGCACTCACTGCAACTGCGGGAACCTGGTTTCGAGCCGATAACTTTGTAGGGCGTGCGCTTTATGCATTTGTTTATGGCGCATTTGGACGAATTGGTTTCTTTATACCAGTAGTCCTTATTTATTTTGCTTTTCGTTTATTTAGATTACCTGATGAGAAAAAAGCAACAGGTCGAATCATTGTTGGAACTCTTGCGATTTTCTTGAGCAGCACCGGCATTGCACATCTACTCAATGGATCAACGGGAACTGGTGCAACGGCAATGCGCCACGGCGGCGGTTGGCTTGGTTACGCAGTGAGCACTCCACTCGTTGCGCTCATGACCTCACTTCTGACTTACCCAGTTCTTGTCATCATCTTCATCTTTGGAGTACTCGTTGTTACTGCAACACCCGTTTCTGAAGTAATCACTCGTATTCTCAATACTTCGAAATGGCTTTGGTCAAAGCGGCCAGAGCGCGATGAGCGCGATGATGATTTTGAAATTACAGATACACCACCTTTTGAGACTCCGGTAGTTGCAGCATGGAATGATCCAGAGCCTGATGACGAAGTTGACGAAGAGTTAGATGAAGCAAGTTTTGATGAAGAATTTACGGTTCCGGTACCGGTTACACCTTTAGTTGCCCCATCTACTGAAGGCAAACGACCTGAACAATTACTTCTCACACCTGATAGCAACTACGAATTACCACCTCAAGATTTATTGCGGGCAGGTCCTGCAGCTAAAGCTAAGAGCAAAGCAAATGAAGTTGTCGTTGCGGCTCTCACTGAAGTATTTGCTCAATTTGAAATCGATGCACAAGTTACAGGTTTCATGCGTGGCCCAACAGTTACTCGTTATGAAGTAGAGCTAGGTAATGCTGTAAAGGTAGAACGCATCACTGCTTTAGCTAAAAACATTTCTTATGCAGTTGCAAGTGGCGATGTTCGCATTCTTTCTCCGATTCCGGGTAAGTCTGC
>CAIOIJ010000027.1 GCA_903858325.1 uncultured Actinomycetes bacterium | reverse complement strand
GCAAGAAGCGACCTGAAGCATCGGCAAAACCTGCAACAGCGCCACTTGAATCATGTGTGGATGTCGTTGAAACTGCAAATGCTGTGCCGCTAGTTCCGAGCGAGATGACAACATCACCCGGTTCTGCCTGCACGCCGAGTGCTGCTCCTGCATTGTCTCCTGCACCAGGTGCGATTGGGATACCAGTAGTTGTTGTGCCACCAAATGTTGATGGAGCAATAATTGTTGGTAGATAAACTTCGCGATCAGAAAGTAGGGCCTTAGCGAAGACATCTCTGCGATATGTAGAACTCTTTGGATCGAAGTATCCCGTTCCGGAAGCATCGCTTCTATCTGTAAATAGTTTTGAAAAATCTTTACCACCTTGCAATTGCCAGGAGAGCCAATCATGGGGGAGAGCAATCGAGTGCACGCGATCCGCGTTCTTCTTTTCGTTCTCTGCCATCCATCGCACCTTAGAAGCGGTAAAGGAAGCGACAAGTACTGAGCCAACAGCATCTGCTATTGCCTGATTGCCACCCATTTCAGAGTTAAGAGATTCTGCTTGCCCAGCAGAACGTGTGTCATTCCATAAAAGTGCGGGACGAATTACTTCACCAGATTCATCTAAAGCAACCATTCCATGTTGCTGACCGCCCACTGAAATTGCAGCAACATCATCAAGGCCACCTGCTTGCGCAATTGCACTATCGAGAGCGTTTTTCCAATGGATGGGATCAACTTCAGTTCCATCAGGATGTGGTGCACGTCCCTCACGTACTAACTCGCCAGTATCTGCAGCACGAATCACAATTTTTACCGACTGAGTCGAGGAATCCACGCCTGCGATGAGTTGATTAGCCATGGGGCAAGGCTAGACTGTCCCCGTCAACGTTGACCACTCTTTGGCTTATCAAATAAGCCCACATTCAACTTTTGGAGTTTAGACAAATGCGTATTGGTGTACTTACAGGTGGCGGAGATTGCCCAGGACTAAATGCTGTTATTCGTGCTGTAGTCCGCAAAGGCGTCAAGGAGTACGGACATGAGTTTGTTGGTTTTCGCGATGGCTGGAAAGGCCCGCTAGAGAACTACACAATGGAGCTCAATCTTGAGACAACCCGCGGCATTTTGCCTCGCGGTGGAACCATCCTTGGTTCTTCTCGTACCAACCCATTTAAAATTGAAAACGGCGTAGAGCGCATCAAGCAGAACCTTGCAGATCAGGGAATCGATGCTCTCATCGCAATCGGTGGCGAAGATACTCTTGGCGTTGCTACCAAGCTTGATGCACTCGGAGTTAAGGTCATCGGAGTTCCAAAGACAATTGATAACGATCTCAACAATACTGATTACACATTTGGATTTGATACATCTGTAAATATCGCTGTCGAAGCAATCGATCGCCTTCACACCACTGCAGAGTCACACCACCGTGCGTTGATCGTTGAAGTAATGGGCCGCCATGCAGGTTGGATTGCACTCCACTCAGGCATTGCAGGCGGAGCAGCTTGCATCTTGATCCCTGAAGTTAAATTCTCTGTCGATAAGGTCTGCGAGTGGGTTGAATCTCGCTTCAAATCTTCTTACGCACCGATCATCGTGATCGCAGAAGGTGCTATCCCACAAGATGGCGATATGCAGACTAAGGATCAAACACTCGATGCTTTCGGACACGTAAAACTATCTGGCATTGGCGAATGGCTAGCACAGCAGATTGAAGCTAAGACGGGCAAAGAGGCACGTACATCCGTTCTTGGACATATTCAACGCGGTGGTACACCTTCGGCATTTGACCGCGTACTTGCTACTCGTTTTGGTCTTCATGCAATCACCGCAGTCCACGATGGTGATTTCGGAAAGATGGTTGCACTTCACGGTACAAATATCGCCCGTGTGCCATTGGCATCGGCTACCGAGAAGCTCAAGACTGTTCCAATCGAGCTATATAAGGAGTCAGAGATTTTCTTTGGATAATCGCACTCCGCGATCATCACAGAATCTTCTATTCTTATACCTATGACCACTTTAGATAATCTCTTCACTCCTGGCCTTGTCGCTGCTCAGCAACCACAATGGCCAGGAGGTCCTGAAGGCGCACCTATCAAGAGTGCTGTCGCAGAACTCAAATCTTTTCCACCACTTGTCTTTGCTGGCGAGTGTGACAATCTCAAGGCACGTATTGCAGAAGCTGCAGCTGGTCGCGCATTTTGGTTACAAGGTGGCGATTGTGCTGAAACTTTTAGTGGCGCAACTGCAGATTCAATTCGTAATCGCATCAAAACAATTCTTCAGATGGCTGCAGTTTTGCAGTATTACTCAAGTCTGCCGGTTGTAAAAGTTGGACGTATGGCTGGTCAGTTTGCAAAGCCACGCTCTAATGACATGGAAACTCGTGGCGATGTAACGCTGCCTGCTTACCGCGGCGATGCCGTCAATGATTTGGAATTCAACGAAAAATCAAGAACTCCAGATCCGCAACGTTTGGTTCGTGTGTACAACACATCGGCTGCAACACTCAATCTTGTTCGCGCATTTACTCAAGGTGGATTTGCTGATCTTCGCCAAGTTCACGAATGGAATAAAGGTTTTATTCGTGATTCCTCAGTGGGCGAACGCTATGAGCAGATGGCAAAAGAAATTGGTCGCGCTTTAGAGTTTATGAAATCTGCAGGCGTTGACCCTGAAGCATTCAAGACCGTTGATTTCTTCTCAAGTCACGAAGCACTCATTCTTGAATACGAAAAGGCTTTGACCCGTATTGATTCACGCACTGGTGATCCATACGATGTTTCTGGACATTTTATTTGGATTGGTGAACGCACACGTCAACTCGATGGTGCACATGTTGATTTTGCATCAAAGGTGAAAAACCCAATTGGCGTAAAACTCGGACCTAAGTCAACGGTTGAAGATGCACTCGCACTCATTGAAAAACTCGATCCTAATCGCGAACCAGGCCGTATCACTTTCATTACTCGTATGGGTGCTGGAAAGATTCGCGAAGCTTTGCCTGCACTCGTCGAAGGTGTTACTAAATCTGGTGCGCAAGTTTTGTGGGTATGCGATCCGATGCATGGCAATACATATGAAGCACCAACTGGTTACAAGACTCGAAGCTTCGATGATGTTATGGATGAAGTAAAGGGATTCTTTGAAGTTCATAAGGCGCTAGGCACTCATCCAGGCGGTATTCATATCGAACTCACTGGCGATGATGTCACTGAGTGCGTTGGCGGAGGTGAGCAGATTTCACACGATGATCTTTCGACTCGCTATGAGACTGCCTGCGATCCACGCCTCAACCATGCGCAATCACTTGAGCTCGCATTTTTAGTTGCAGAGATGTTGCGCGACCGCTAATTTTCTCTATGTGACACTCCTGCTGACTTCCCATAAGTCACCAATAGGAACTCTCAATATTGTTACTGATGAAGATATTGTCCTGGGTATCAATCTTTCAAACGCGACCGCCCTCAAGGCATCTTTGGATAAGGAAGATCAACTTCGCGAAATAAAGAGCGTGAAATCAATTCCGAAGATAAGTGATTTACTCACCGACTATTTCGATGGTGATGTAACGGCAATAAATGCAATAAAGGTTCGCCAACCAGGTGCGCAATTTTCACAAGCAGCGTGGAAAGCAATGCGTAAAGTCGGAGCTGGAAAAGTAATCTCTTATTCAGATCTTGCTTCGCGCGCCGGAAGCCCCGATGCAGTGCGCGCTGCTGGAAGTGCATGTGCGAAAAATGCAATCATGCTCGTTGTGCCATGTCACCGCATTGTAAAGACTGGCGGTGCGCTAGGAAATTATGCTTATGGTTTAGATAAAAAAGAGTGGCTACTAAGCCACGAGGGCTATCTTTAGAATTTCAATTGCTTCATCGCACTGTGCATCATCAAAATTCATATGAGTAACTAAACGCGCATACTTAGGGCCAAGGGCGCTAATCAATAAACCTTTAGCTTTGCAACGCGCAGCAAGCTCGGCTGCCGATATCGGTAGAGCTGCTAAATCTAAACCAACAATATTGGTCTGAACTGTTGTTGGATCGATAAGGGTCGAATCAATTGCTGCTAGTGCTAATGCCATTTTCTTAGCACGGCGATGATCTTCGGATAAGCGCTCAATATTATTATCGAGTGCATAATGTCCGGCAGCTGCCAGGATTCCAATTTGGCGCATACCTGCACCGTAGCGCTTGCGCCAGACGCGTGATTTAGCAATGCGCTCTTTTGTCGAAAGCATGATCGAACCAACAGGTGCGCCAAGACCTTTAGAGAGACAGACGCTGATTGTTTCGAAATATTTTCCGTATTCGGTAAATGAAACGCCGCTAGCAACATGGGCATTCCAGATGCGCGCACCATCGAGGTGTAAGTGCAGACCTAACGTAGAAGCGCCTGCATGTAATTCTTGAATTTGATCTAGAGGTTGAACGGTTCCGCCACCAAAGTTATGTGTATTTTCAACTGCGATTGCAGTTGTAGAAACTAAGTAGGGACCTGATTCTGGCCGAGCAATTGCAAGGGCATCAGATGCTTTGAGCAAACCATGGTGGGCTGGCCAAGTTCGAGTTGTTATTCCGCTAAATACTGCAGCTGCGCCGAGTTCGGCGCGAACGATATGTGAATTTGTTTCTGCAAGTAATTCTTCACCGGGGGAAACTAAGGAACGAATTGAAAGTTGATTTGCAAGTGATCCAGTAGGAGCGAAGAGCCCAGCTTCTTTACCGAATAGTGCAGCAACGCGTTCTTCGAGCGAGTTTGCCGTTGGATCATCACCGTAGACATCGTCACCAACTGGAGCACTAGCGATTGCCTCACGCATTCCTTGATCAGGGACAGTGACGGTATCGGAGCGAAGATCAATCATGTGAGTAAGCCTATTTCTCTTCGCGGATAACAATCAAATACATAGCCACAATGACCATGATTCCACCTATCGAGCTTTGAAGATTCAAGCTTTCGCCGCCAACGAGGACGGCAAAGATGGCGGCAAATACAACTTCCATCGTCAAGATAACTGCAACCTTAGTTGCCGTCATATGCGCCTGAGCCCATGTTTGAACAATGAAAGCGATTGCCGTTGCAAATACCGCAGTGAAAATTACAACTGTCCAGACGCCCTTATCGGGTGGTAATGAATAACCTTCAAAGAAAGAACCAATTCCGGCAATGATTGCGCACACTGCTAATTGCACAATTGTCATGGCATATGTATCGCGACCATTACTCCATTGGCTAAGCGCCACGATATGGAGAGCAAAAGCTATTGCGCTACCGAGAACTAGTAGTTCTCCAAATCCGACTGACCAGCCATGAATCGATAGAAGTCCAAGACCAACAGTTGCGATAAAGACGCAGCTCCAAGTAAAACGAGAGACTCGTTCTCTAAAGAATAGTGAAGCAATGAGTGGAGTAAGGACGATATAGAGACCAGTAACAAAACCAGTTATTGCTGCGCCAGTTCTTGCAAGACCCATAGTCTGCAATATGTAACCAGCGCCGAGAAAAAGTCCGGCAGCGCCGCCTCGTAGTAATAGATCTTTCGTCAATAAATGAATGACCTTAGGGTTGATCGCCAACATGACAACGACAGCTAAAGTAAATCGAGTAAAGAGAAAGTTATTGACGCTTTGTCGCTCGATTGCATCCTTCATTACAACGAAGGAGAAACCCCAAGCAACTGAGACTGTGAGCAAAGCCCACGGCGCCATCTTTAGTTTGAATGCATGCTTTTCTGGCGTCATTATGAATCGCGTAGTTTCTTGAGCAACTCAATTTCAGGACCGTGGGCAGGTTCCATTCCTGGAGTTTCAAGAATGAGCGGAACATTTTTTACTGCAGGGTGGGCGAGTAATTCTCTAAAAGGTTCAACTCCGATTTTTCCTTCACCAATATTTGCATGGCGATCTTTGAGTGCACCGCACACATCCATCGAATCATTAGCGTGAATGAGTTGAAAGCGTTCTATTCCTGCAATCTCAATAAGTAGATCAATTGTTTCGGTCATGCCACCTTTTTTTGCAATGTCATGACCGGCTGCAAATACATGGCAGGTATCAAGACAGATTCCAACTTTAGGATGGTATTCAAGGGCTTTGAGATAATTCTCGAGATCATCTAATTTCTTTACTAAAGATTGACCTTGTCCGGCAGTTGGCTCCAAGAGCAGAAAAGGTGCATCATCACCGAGTGCGTTGAGCACAGGCATCATTCCCTCATGAATCTGTTTCCACGCATTGTCTACATGATCTTCATTGACTGCCGAACCCGTATGAATAACGACGCCGCGTGCACCAACTTCTGCTCCGCGTTGCAATGAATATGCAGTTGATGCAAGTGAATTCACATACGTATTTTCAGTAGGTGAACCTAAATTGATAAGAAAAGATGCATGGACATATGTATAGATATCTAATTCTGCAGCCTTAGTACGAAACTCTTCATCGGCTTGCGGGTTAGGAGTTGATTGAGCCCACCCTCGAGGATTTGAAGCAAAGATTTGAATTGCATCTGCGCCAATTGTTTGGGCGTACCCAAGTGAGCGTTTTACCATTCCACCAGAAGTTGGAGTGTGTGCGCCGAGACGGGTTCTTGTTTTAGCTGCTGAAGACATTTGCTTACCCTACTGTGATGACCACCGTGCTGCCACGTTTTACCTTCGTGCCAACTTTTGGCGCAATATTTGTAACACTCTTCACACTCTTTTTGCCCATTTTCTTGACGCTGACTTTGAGATCTAGATCTTTGAGGGCTTTGACTGCTTTCGATTCCGCGAGTGAGTAGACATTTGGGATATATACATATTGTGATCCCTTGGAAATTACCAGTGTAATTTTCGCGCCTTTATCGGCAGGCGTGCTGCCGTCAGGACTTTGAGAAATAACTCCACCAGCTAAAACGTTCTCATTGAATTCGTATTTCGAGTCAACTGCGAATCCTGCATCAGTTAATTCATTGAGCGCTTGTTCGCCACTCTTTCCTATGTACGAGGTGAGCGACACTTTCTCGATACCTTTACTGACAACAATATTTATAACGGTATCTCTCTTTACTGATTCACCATTTGCTGGAGATGATGAGATTACAAATCCTGCTGGAACTGAAGTATTGAAACTCTCCGTGAGCGCGCCAAATCGAAGTGGAAACTTTTCAATTGCCTTTTGCGCAGCTTCAGGAGTGAGTCCCTGAAGATTTGGAACCGTGTATCTCTCGGGACCTTTAGAAATAATAAGTTTTACGCTTCCGCCAGCGCCAACACGGCCACCTCCTGCAGGGTCGGATGAAATGATTCGTCCCTTGCCAATATCTTCATCAAAAATCTTCTTACTTATTTCTGCCGTAAGTCCTAACGGAGTGAGAGCACTTGTCGCATCATCTAAAGTCCCACCGACTACTGATGGCACAACAACACGTGAACCTGGACCAACGAGTGCGTACCAACCACCAATGCCAATTGCGACCGCTAAGAAAAATGCAATCCAACGGTTTCTGCGCACACGTTTGCTGGCCTTCTTCTTTTTAGCGCGAGTAATTGCCGTTGTTTCTTTGGGAATTGATTCTTCAATAATTGGTTCGCGCTTCTTTTCGCGGCGCTTCTCTTTCATAACTGGGACAGGTAAATCGAGTTCTAAACTCATCTGGTTTCTGGAGGGGTCTATCACGCCTAGAACTTTCTGCAATTCGCTAAGGAACTCGGCGGCATCACGTGGTCGATCATCAGGATTGGAACTAGTGGCGCGCAGAATGAGGGCATCGAGTGCTGGCGGGATATCTTTTCGTTTAGTACTTACAGCGGGAACTTTCTCGTTGACGTGCATGTAAGCAATTTGTATAGGCGTCTCACCTGGGAAAGGTTTTTCCCCAGTGAGCATTTCGAAAGCAACTATTCCCGCCGCATAAACATCACTGCGTGAATCTGCTACACCTCGCTGCACTTGCTCGGGGGATAGGTATGAAACGCTTCCAAGAATGATGCTGGATTCGGCAGTCATTGTGGTTCCAAGCAGAGTCCCGCGAGCTAAACCAAAGTCTGCAATCTTTACTCGCCCTTCACGCGAGATCAAAATATTTTCTGGCTTGATATCGCGGTGCACAATTCCAATTCTGTGCGCAGCCGCAAGTGCGCTCAATATTGGCGTTAGATAATTGAGAGCATCTTTGACATCAAATTGTCCGCGCTCAAAAATAAAGTCACGAAGTGTGTGACCTTCAATCAATTCCATAACTAAGAAAACTGCGGGAGTGCCGCTTTGATTCCATCCTTGATCTTGCACCGCAACAATATTTGGATGCGATAGCGCAGCTGCAGCTTTGGCTTCACGAATAAATCGACCAACAAATTCTTCATCCTGCGCTAAATGAGGATGCATAATCTTTACTGCGACTTTGCGATCTAAACGGGTATCGAGCGCCTCATAAATAACTGCCATTCCGCCATTAGCAATCTGGCGAATGAGCTGATAGCGCCCATCAATGATTTCGCCGCTGAGGTCTGACATGTATGAGATTTTAGAGAAGAAGCAGTTGTAGTAGGCGTTGGGCGCGCCCAATATGGCTATGTACTCAGTACGAAATCAGCGCTTTCTCGTGTTTTATCGGAAGTGAAATACATCTCTTGATCCACTAACCATTGCTTCATATGAGTTTCAATCGCATCGCCATCACGGGCAATTACTCTCTCAATACCAATTGCGCGGTCAACTTCAATCCAAATTGTTGTCATTGCGAACTCCCGAACGTGCGACCGAGCGCTGCCTACCCCTTCAAGAATAAGAATCTGGGGGGCTACGAAATTTCTACTTGTAGAAAATGTGTTGGAAGCCCAATCAAAGATTGGAATTTTGTAAGGAGTTTGATTTCGAACCGAACCGATAATTCTTGCCAATTCTTCAGTGAGTTGATCTCCTAAGGCATTTTCCCAACCGTTATAGAGGTCATCCATATGAATTACTTCAACGGAAAATCTAGATGAAAGTGCTTGAAATAATTGCGTTGCCAATGTGGTCTTACCAGCGCCAGCAGGACCATCAATTGCAATGATGTGCGTTTTACCTACAGGTGGCGTCGTGGAGCGAAGGTCATTGAGCGCTGATACGAGATTCATACCACTTCTTCCAACCGATTACGGCAATGATTGTAAATACGAAATAGAGCAAGGATGTAAACCAATAACCTTGCTGGGCATAGAGCGCAGTTCCAATTGCATCTACAAGTAACCACAGCGGCCAGTTTTCGTATTTTTCAAGAACCATCAATATTTGGGCGATGAGTGAACCTACGAATAGAAAAGAATCTACCCAAGTTGCTGCCGCTCCAATTCGCGAGAGAAGTGGAGCAAGTGCAACCCACGAAACCATGAGCGCAATGAGCCAATAGATTCGATAGCGCTTAGAAAGTTTGCCAGGTTGAGCGCCAGTAGGTGCCCAGTCCATCCAACCGAGTACCGCGGCAATAATAAAAACAATCTGGAGTGCAGCACTTCCCATGAGATTGGCTTGATAAAAGAAAACTCCATATAGCGCGCTACTAATGGCCCACCAAGGCCAAGTTATTCGACGACCAGTTGTACCAAGCCACACACCAATGAGCGAAGTTATTGCAGCAAGTGATTCAAGAATTGAAACTTGGTAACCCCAAGCAGTAAATAATATGGATGACATAAAAAATCCCTTCCGCATCCGCATTACCGGACGGGTCAAGCGGTCGATCTGAATTTCAGACCCTCTCAGCCTTGTGGGCTCCCGCATTTGTAACTCTATCGAATCAATTCGAAAAGTGCTCGTTCTGATGGAAAATAGGAGAGAATATATTTATGCTCAAGTGGAGTTACATCGCGATGCTGGCATTCACAATCTGTGGATCATTTTGGCTAGAGATTGCGCTCAAGGTCAAAGTCCTTGTGCGATTCAAAAGAGTTGCAATCAGCATTCTCCCAATTGCCGCGCTCTTTATAATCTGGGATGCATATGCAATCTCTCGAGGTGATTGGTATTTCGACTCAAAGAAAATACTCGGTATTTTTGGTCCGTGGAACATTCCACTAGAGGAGTTCCTTTTTTTCGCCATTATCCCCATCGCAGCAATCATGACGATTGAAGCTGTGCGAACCGTAAAGAAACATTGGGTAGTAGGTGATGAGCAATGAATTACACGCAAATTGCCTTTTTCGCTTTCCTGGCTTCAATTCTTTTTGATATTGCGATCACCCGCATCAATTTGATCACACGTAAAGTCTTTTGGACTTCCTATGCAATCATTTTGCCTTTTCAATTATTGACAAATTGGTGGCTAACTTCGCGCAACGTCGTGATGTATAAACCCGATGCAATTATTGGTTGGCGAATCGCATCTGCCCCCATTGAGGATTTGTTTTTCGGTTTCTCGCTCATATTGAGCGTCTTATCCCTTTGGATCTTTGTAGGGAAAAAAACTCAACGCGCTTGAAGTGCCTTTACATATGCCTTTGATGCGACTCGAGCGCGTCGTGCGATAGAAGTTTTTGCTCGCTTATTGAAAATTTGATAATCAATCTTCTCTACTTCGTCGACAATTCCGCAATACAGCTCACTTGCAGCCTCAATACAAGGACGACTTGAGGGAGCAAGTTCTTGAATTCCAGGTGTCGCCTCTCTTTGTAATTGGCGCACTCGTTCAATCTGAAATTTCAAAGCGTCGATTATTTGTGGAGTAAGGATTCGTCTCTCGAGCATCTCTCTGTCCACGCCAAAGGATGCGAGTTCATCAAGTGGCAAATAGATGCGTCCGCGATCTAAATCTTCATTCACATCACGAATAAAGTTAGCTAGCTGAAATGCAATACCAAGTTTCTTGGCTGGCTCGTACGCTCCATCCGATAACGGGCCAAGGATTGGAACCATCTCTAAGCCAATTACGGCCGCAGAGCCGTAGACATATTCCATGAGCGCATCATAATTAGCGTAAGAAGTAATGGTCAGATCCATTGTCATCGAGTGCAAAAATGCAACAAAGTGTTCTTTAGGAATATGGAATCGATTGACGGTATCTATGAGCGCACGACCGACTACGTCATTGCTATTTCCACTTGATAAACCTTCGAGAACTTTTTCACCCCATTGTGTGAGGAGTTCGCTTTTTTCTTGAACGGATAATGTAGAAGCAAGATCATCAACTATTTCATCGGCATAACGAGCAAAGCCGTACAGTGCATGAACAAATGGACGTTTCTCGCGTGGGAGCAAGAGGGTTGCTAAGTAATAAGTTTTTCCATGCAAAGAATTCAGACGTTTGCATTCTTGATACGAGGCCCGCAATAACGGATCAGTAATTCCAGCGGATGTGAGCTCGTCCAATTATTTCACCGGACCCACAATGCGTTCGGCAGCTAAACGTCCAGAGATCAAAACCATTGGCACGCCAACGCCAGGTTGTGTGCCAGAACCTGCAAAGACAACATTTTCGAAACCGGCAGCTAAATTGCGCGGCCTAAAAGGTCCTGTTTGAAAAAATGTGTGAGCACTTGCAAATGGAGCACCGCGTTCCATCCCTTGATTTTTCCAATCGAGAGGAGTCGTCATATGTTCAACTTCAATTGCATCGCCGAAACCTTCATAGCCACGTGCCTCAAGTGTCCTAATCATTTGATCGCGATATGGCTTGGCTTGAACTCTCCAATCAATATCGGCATCTAAGTTAGGCGTTGGGAAAAGTACGTAATAGGACTCTTTTCCAGCTGGCGCTAAATCAGGATCATCGTGCGTAGGAACTGTCACTAGAACGCTGGGATCACTCATAAGCACTTTCTTATGTATGAGTTCGTCGAAGACGCCATTCCATGATTGCCCGAAATGAATATTGTGATGTGCAACGTGGTCGTACTTCTTTGAAGAGCCGACAAGAAGCGTGACACATGATGGCGAATACTTGAGTCGCTTGATTGATGGGGGAGTCTTACCAAGTAGTTCGCGCCACATAACAGGTAAATCTGGATTGAGAACTACAACATCACATTCAATGCGTTCGCCTGTATCAGTCGTTACCGCTTTCGCGCGACCATTGACAATCTCTAAGCCAGTAACCGAAGTGTTGTATTTGAATTCCACGCCATGCTTTTGGGCAGCTCCTGCAAGTGCGCGAGGAAGCGCATGCATGCCGCCTTTAGGAAAGAAGACTCCATTGACTGAATCCATGTAAGCAATCACTGCATAGATTGCGAGTGCTTGCTGTGGGCTCACACCTGCATACATTGCTTGGAAGGAGTAAACCTTTTGTAGGCGCGGATCTTTCATAAATTGATTTACTTTAGGAGAAAGTTTGCGAAAACCGCCGAGGGCAATCAATCGCGCAAGGTTGGGGGTGAGCAAGTTGAAAGGGCTGTCAATATTTCTATCGATAAAGTCATTCATCTCATATTTGTATAACTTGGTAACAAAATCCACATAGCGCCTGTAACCAGCGGCTTCAGATGCGCTGACTTTCTCGGCAATCTCTGCTTCCATAGCCTGGGTATTTGCATGTACATCGATTTGCGAACCATCGGCATAAAAAGCGCGATAGAGCGGTGAAACTGCAGTGAGCTCCAACCAATCTTTCATATTTTCGCCAACGCAGTTGAATGCATCTTCTATCAGTGATGGCATAGTCAAAACTGTTGGTCCTGTATCAAATGAATAACCATCTTTTTTCAAAAGTCCGTTGCGTCCGCCAGGAACTGATTCGCGCTCTATGACAGTTACTTTTCGACCTGCACCTGCAAGACGCAGCGCTGCACTGAGGCCGGCAAGACCAGCACCAACAACGACAACGTGATCAGTAGGGCCTTTTACTCGGGCGCTCATTTATTTACATACTCCTACGGGTTGATAGTGCAGCAAGCTCAGTGAGTAGCGCTTGTCCAGTAGGAGTAATTCCACCATGTCTGAGTGCTTCTAGCGCGCTGGAAGTTCGTGAATCAATGAGTTCTTCAACACGAGTTCGCGCACCTGATTCAGTAATTATCTCGCGAAGAATTTCGACATCGGCTGCACTGAGATCATTGGAACCAAAGGAGTTCATAAATCTAACAATTGCACTTGGTGATGAATTATCGAGAGTCATTGCCACTAATACAGTGCGCTTACCTTCACGTAAATCATCACCCGCCGGTTTTCCTGTAACTGCGGGATCACCAAAGACACCCAGTAGGTCATCGCGAAGTTGGAAAGCCTCACCTAATGGAAGTCCATAAGCTGAATAAGCATCGTCGAGTTTCTTGCGCGAGTTCAGATTTGTTACTGCAAGCGAACTACCAATATGGAGAGGGCGTTCAATTGTGTACTTGCCAGATTTATAGCGGGCAATTTTGAGTGAGCGGTCGACGCTTGTATTTTTTTGAGTTTGTTCATGAATATCTAGAAATTGTCCTGCCATCAGCTCAACGCGCATTTCGTCGTGAACGGGAAGAACTGAATGCATTTGCGCAGAATCTAAACCTGCGGAGTTGAGCATTTGATCAGAAAGCACAAGTGCTAAATCGCCAAGTAATACTGCTGCAGCCATTCCATAGCGCTGCGCAAATCCTTCCATCTCTTCTTTCTGATGAAGAGTTTCAAAATGTCGATGGATAGATGGTTTACCTCGACGAGTATCAGAACCATCCATGAGGTCGTCATGAATAAGTGCACATGCTTGAAGTAATTCAAGACTTGAAATTGCACGGATGATTTTTTTGTCGCTCACTCCGCCAGCGCCAACAAATGCGCTATATGCAAAGAGTGGGCGAAGTCGCTTTCCACCATCGAGCAAGAAAGAAGAGAGTGAATGCGCAACGGGTGCTAGATCACTAGAGATTGATTCAAGGTATGCACTTCGCTCGCCAAGGAAATCTGCAAGCTCTGCCTCAATGCTCACTCGAAGCTGGGCGAGTGTCGTTTTTTGCTCTTCAATCACGCGGTAACGGTACCCTCACTCCGTGGCCAACCGCACTTCGTATTCATTCGAATTCTTCCCGCCTAAAGATGCTGAGGGAGAAGCGCGATTGTGGGCTGCAATGACTGGCCTAGAAGCCCTTCACCCTGACTTTATTTCCGTAACGTATGGCGCGGGTGGAAGTACGCGCGATCGAACTATTGCAATTACTTCTCATATAACTGAGCGAACAAAAATTCCTACAGTTGCACATCTCACCTGCGTTGGCTCTACCAAGGATGAACTTGTCGAAATTTTAGGTAAATATCGAGATGCGGGTATTTCAAGTATTTTGGCACTGCGTGGTGATCCTGTAGGCGGACCTTCGGCACCATGGGTATCAACTGCTGGCGGATTTGATCACGCAGACCAACTCGTCGAACTCGCTGCAACATTTGGTGGCTTTTCAATTGGCGTAGCAGCATTTCCCGATGGTCACCCCGCATCTGGTGGTGATTTTGATAAAGATGTAGATGTACTGATTCGCAAAGAATCTCTTGGAGCTACCTTTGCAACAACTCAATTTTTCTTTGACGCTCAACGATGGCGCGCACTTGTTGATCGCTTGAGCGCACGTGGTTCCAGTTTGCCAATCATCGCGGGCATTTTGCCTGTGACAAATGTGAAGCAACTCAAGCGAATGTCAGAACTTGGAGGGGCGGAATTTCCAGAAGCGATGATGAAACGTTTCCTTGCCGTGGAATCAGATTCCGAAGCAGTTCGCGCTTTAGGTGTGGAATTTGCTACTGACTTATGTCAAAAACTAATTGCCGAAGGCGTTCCAGGAATTCATTTTTATACAATGAATAGTTCCACTGCAACACGTGAGATTTATGAAAACCTTGGAGTATCACGCTAAATGATGACTAAAAGTGAATTTTTAGATAAGTGGAGTCAACTGCATAGCGGTTCAGCCGTAACTGGAATCGTTGGAGGTTGGCTATCAATTTCTTACCGATTTGGACTTATCGCCACATTGCTTCGTATTACTCCAAATGCACTCACGCTCTTTGGCTTGCTAGCAGCAGTTGCAACTGCATATTGGGCACTTTCACTATGGGCAATTGCATTTCTTGTCTTTTCACTTTTCTGCGATGGAATTGATGGCAGTGTCGCAATTTTTCAGAAGAAAGAGAGTAACCGAGGAGCCATATTTGATTCGGTGGCAGATCGTATTAGCGAAGCCTTATGGCTGGTGGCCCTATACAGAGTTGGGGTTCCTGCTTGGATCACCATTCTTTTATGGGTTATTGCAAGCGTTCAAGAATATGCCCGGGCTCGTCTTTCATCGCTGGGCGTAAAAGAGTTAGGTGTTGTCACACCCGTTGAACGTCCGGTACGTGCAAGTTTTATTTTTGTCGCACTTGTGATGTGGCATATAGG
>CAIOIJ010000026.1 GCA_903858325.1 uncultured Actinomycetes bacterium | reverse complement strand
TATGGAGTATCAGTTGAGTTCGATGTGACTCACGGACCAGTTACGGTCTTTGGTGTTACACAACGCAAAAATGGTACGTACCAGTTTGTCGCATCTGAAGGAAAAGTAGTTGATGGTCCACGTTTGCGTATTGGAAATACAACTTCACTCGTTGACTTTGGTGTAAATCCAGGACAATGGTGTGATGACTGGAGCGCAACTGGAGTTCCTCATCACTGGGCACTTGGTATCGGTCATCGCGTGAGTGAACTTCGCTCAATTGCTGAGTTACTAGATATCGAAATGGTAGTAATTTAGCTCCTATGAATTGGCGCAGCGATAGTGGCTTGAGCGGCAAAAGTGTCGTTGTTACTGGCGCTGCTGGTGGAATCGGCAGTGAGGTTGCAATCGCCTTTTCGCAAGCAGGAGCAAAAGTATTAGCTGTCGATATTCCTGGTGCCCCGCTTGCACAATTACTCGGCAAGTTTGAAGGTAGCGGCCATCAATCTATGGAAGTAGATCTCGCTGATCTATCAACACATGCAGCAATTTTTGCAAAAGCTCAGAGCAT
This sequence comes from uncultured Actinomycetes bacterium, assembly GCA_903858325.1. Classification (GTDB taxonomy): domain Bacteria; phylum Actinomycetota; class Actinomycetes; order Nanopelagicales; family Nanopelagicaceae; genus Planktophila. The sequence continues at coordinate 12,968 of CAIOIJ010000026.1, read as the reverse complement.
GGCGCCATTTGCAGCCCTTGCACATTGCGCAGCAGTGCTGCGACGACGCGCAACCGTTGATGATGTCACTGAAGAAGATTGGGATATACAGATAGATGTAAATCTCAAAGCAACATTCTTTTTGAATCGCACCGCGTATCACGCATTTAGAAGCGCTAAGACTGCTGGTTCAATCGTGAACTTTAGTTCGCAAGGTTGGCAATCGGGTGGCTTTGGTGGCTCAGTTGTCTATGCAGCAAGTAAAGGCGGCGTTGTATCAATGACTCGTGGCCTTGCTCGCTCCTTTGCCTCAGATAATGTGCGCGTCAATGCAGTTGCACCTGGTGGAGTAGATACATCAATGATGCGTGGTGGACAAGATGATGCAGCGCTCGCCGCATTTGTTGCAATGATTCCTATGGGACGCCTTGCACGTCCAGATGAAATGACTGGCGCAGTAGTTTTCTTAGCATCAGATGCTTCAAGCTATATGACGGGAACTGTACTCAATGTTTCCGGCGGACAGTTGATGTACTAAAAAAGAAAAGCTAGCGCGCAAATTCCTGCGCATGCAAGACACGAACTAATAATTACACTTCGACTTGGCGCTCTCTTGTAAGCAATTGTTTCAAATAACAAGATCCATAATGGCACCGTCGAAATAATGCTCTGCACGACAACGGGGCTTCCATGCGAAATTGCATAAGAAGTGAGCACCCAACCAGCACCCATAAATATTGAACGCGGAAAGAGCGAGAGATAGTTCTTGATTGTGAAATGTTTAGGCGGAAATATCATTAAGAAAAGGGCTGCCGCGATAAGTTGCTGAATAAAAACAATCTGCACCAAAGCCATCCCAGCGTGGATTTGAAGGGCTATAACGGTGGTGACGGTTCCTGTAGTTATACCTATCGAAGCAATAAGTAGAAGAGTTGAGAGTGATGAAACCCCATTGAGCGAATTTCTAAGCGGCATCAAGACCGCAGTGATAAGTAGCAACACGACAATAATTTGTCCAAAAGAAACTGTGGTTCCTAGAATTAGTGGGGCGATAACAAGCACCACTGCAGGGCTAAGTGATTGCCCAACTGCTGATGCTGATGCAGAACTACGAGTAACTACAAGAAAAATCAAACCAGCACCGAGTGCAGTAAGTGAGCCGCCAATCAAAATGCGCAGCCAGCCAACCCCCGACAGCGCGACCCACTTAGGGTCGAGTAGTAAGAATGGCGCAGCAACAACCGCATTGAAAAAGAAGAGGACTCCAACGCTGTGATAACCAGGCAAGCGTTGCGTTACAGATTTTGTAAGGAATAGTCCTGAGGCAATAGAGATCGCAGCAGCGAGTGCGAAGAGCGAACTCATAAGCCAATGGTCGCACATCTTCTCAAAGAATGGTTTATTCCTTACACTCGCACAATGGGTAATTTTCTAACGGAGCAATATTTCAAGAATCCTTACCCAACGTATGAAAAATTCTTGCAGGAGAGCCCAGTTTTTTGGAGCGAAGAACTTCGCGCTTGGATTGTTTCACCCTACGAACTTGTTGAAGCAGGATTACATTCAACAACACTCAATGCTGGTGAACGAATGAGTGCGGCATCCTCGCATTTTTCAGAGGAAGAGAAAAAGCAATATTCAGCAATTTTGCATAACCTCAATAACTGGATTGTTTTTCAAGATCCGCCTTCGCACACACGCTTGCGCAGACTTATCAGCAAATCTTTTACTCCTCGAACCATCGCAGCATTTGAACCTAAAATTGAAAAGATTGTGAACGACTTACTCGATGAAATTGGAGATAAAGAAAAATTTGATCTTGTCTCCGAATTCTCTTTTCGCTTACCTGCCGCTGTAATTTGCGATTTATTAGGAATTCCGCTGGAACGTCAATGGGATCTCAAGCGCTGGGCCGATGGTGTTGCAGGCTTTAGTGCAGCTGCGCGAGTTACTTCAGAGAAAGCGGAATTTGCTAATCAGATGGCGCTTGAATCCAAAGATTACCTCATCACTCTCTTTAGTGAGTTACGTGCGAATCCGGGTGATAATTTATTGAGCCGTTTAGTCGACCAAAGCGATGAAGCACATCCATTGAGCGATGACGAACTTGTTGCATTAGTTGTCCAACTCTTCTTCGCAGGTTTTGAGACCACAGAAGGATTGATAGGCAACTTAGTTATTGCCCTTGCTAATAACCCTGAACAATTAGCCAAACTTCGCGCAAAGCCCGAACTCATTGAGAATGCCGTAGAAGAAGCGTTGCGTTTTGATTCATCAATTCTCAAACAATCTCGGGTAGCTAGCGAAGATCAGGATTTCGGTGGTGTACAAATAAAGAAAGGCGATTACATGCATTTTATGATTGCCGCTGCTAATCACGACCCTGCTCGCCATAGTGAGCCAGATAAATTCGATGTCGAGCGCAGCGATGTAACGCATATGAGTTTCGGCCACGGAATACATTTTTGTATAGGCGCGCCACTTGCACGACTTGAAGCACGTATTGCAACGCGCGCACTTCTAGAACGACTAACGCGAATTGAGATATTGGAGCCAGCCCCTGTGTATCCAGAATTATTTGCGGTTCGTAAACCGCTCAATCTCTGGCTGAAAAATATTTAGAAGCGATATAAACGCTTTGCATTCCCATTACAAACAAGTGCTTGTTCTGAGTCGCTAAGAGTTCCAATATATTCGCGCATGAATTCGATGATCGTGGCATACGAAGTGTAAAGACGATCCACTGGCCAATTTGAACCAAGAACGCAACGCTTAGGACCAAATGCTTCAAGTGATGCCTCAGCCCAAGGACGAAGTGATTCTTTACTAAAGTGTGGATCAGTCATTGGTAATCCACTTATTTTCATAGTGACATTGTCAGCAGTAGCTAATTTATTAATTTCAGCCTTCCATGAAGCAAAGTAAGCAGCATCTCGCTTGCGTGGGAAACCAATATGTTCCAAAACAATTTCTAACTCTGGATGGCGCTGCGCAAGTTTGAGCGCTTCGGCCATATTTGGCCATTCGCAATCAAGATCAAAGATCAGTTTATGTTTGGTCATATAAGCAAGTGATGCTTCATAAGTTGGATCGATCTCTTTGCGTATAAACATTTGCTCTGCATTAAAGTCACGAACACCAACGAAAAGTTTTGATTGCATATGGCCATCAAGTTCTTTTATTGCACTCTCGCCACCTAGTGAACAATCGCCAATCAACATCATTGGCGCAGGTCCTGTCTTGGCCATTTCGGTAAGCCATACAGTTTCAGTTACTGGATTTGGGGAACCGATTGCCGCTTGAATATGTACGAAACCTTCAATGCCGGAGAAGCGTGCCTCTGCCCATAAGTTATCGAGAACGAAAGCCTCAGATTTCATCCCATCGATATTTCCCAAAATTGGATGAATGAATTCTTTATCTAACCAGACCCATTTCAACTCAGCATGCTTTTTGTCCCAAAGATGCATATGTGTATCGATGATTGGCAGTGATGTAGCCATGAGAAGCCTTTCGGTAGCGTGGTCCGGCGGGTACAATTGGAAATACGTTAGCGCTTAGAGCCAATAAAAAAAAGAGTTTTGAAGGAGAATTGTGCGAATAGTAAAGATCGAGCCGATTCCGGTCGCATACCCAGAACCTAATGATTTCGATGCAGAGCGTTACCTCTGTCTTGTAAAGATTACGACCGACGATGGCATTGTCGGCTGGGGTGAATCAATTACTCAATTCAAGGAAGCCAATGCGGCAACAGCTGCCCTTATCAACGGTCTTGCCGAATTTGTTATTGGCAAAGATCCGCTCGATAACGGTGCAATTTGGCGCGCAATCAAAGAACGTTATTGGTGGTACGGATATCGCGGCGGCCTTGCTGCATATGCACTTTCTGCAATTGATATCGCGCTTTGGGATATCAAAGGTAAAGCGCTCAATACAAGTTTGCTTCAATTATTAGGCGGTGCAGTGCACGAGAAACTCCCAGTTATCGCTTCAGGTCACGCACACGATTCTTCAATTCCAAAGATGGCAGAGCAAGCACAAGAATGGCTCAGCACTGGAATGCAAGGAATGAAAGTTGGTTTTGGTAAAAGAGGAAACGCACATCTGGGTTACGAACACGATCGTGATGTTGAGTATGTAAAGCAAATGCGCAATGCAATCGGACCAAACAAAATGCTTATGATTGATATGGGATATGCAATCAAATGGGATGTTGCAACTGCCGTAAAGCGCGTGCAAGCATTTGATGAATACAACATTGATTGGATTGAAGAGCCACTAGGTGCATGGGACCCAGAGGGTTACAAAACTTTGCGCGATAAGACAAAATGTTTGATTGCTTACGGTGAGCGTGAGTGGAATGTTGATGGCTTCGATCAAATACTTGCAACAGGAACGTGCGACGTATTTGGAATTGATCCAGGTCGCGCTGAAGGCGTAACTGGCTTTGTAAAAGCAGTAGCTCGCATTGAGTCACATCGCCGTCAAGCAAATGCACACGCATGGTCTTCAGCAATTGTTTCTGCTGCAAGTTTGGCAGTTAGCTTTAGCTCTCTTGCATTCAAACTCTTTGAGTTCAAACCTTTGCGTAATCCAATGCAGCACGAACTCGTTTCAGTGCCTTTTGAGCAGAAAGATGGCTGGATTTATCCGCCTTCAGATAAGCCAGGACTTGGCATTGAAATCAATGAAGATGTTGTGAACCGGTACCGCCAAACTTTCTAAACTATTTTTTGTGTGGTGCTGATTTTCTAATCGATGGACGCGCTCCATCAAAACGGATTGGTAAACCCGGAATACTAGTTACTGCGCTTTCGCTATCGGGATAATCAAGCAACATATTCATTGCTTGAGCCTGCGGATCGCTAAATAGAGCTTCTGGCGGCAAAACAACATCAGCAGGTACCCCTGAGGATGCAAGTAATTGCGTCCATTCTTCGGCGCTCTTAGCAATCAGCGCGCTATTTATTTCAATTTTTAGCGCATGCGAATGTGCAACCCGATCAACATTATGTACGTAATCAGGATTAGTAATTAGATCATCTCGCCCAATAAGCGTTGCTAATTTCGCAAAAATATTGTCATTACCAACTCCGATACAAAGAATTCCATCGCGAGCTTGAAAAATTCCGTAAGGAGAAAAAGTTGGGTGACCACTTCCCGAGCGAACCGAAGGATTACCTGAGATAGCTTGAGCTGCTAAGTGATAGCTCACCCACATAACTCCAGTTTCATACAATGATGTTTCAACTAAAGAACCAAGACCTGTTGTATTTCTCTTTACGATTGCAGCAAGAACTCCCATTGCAAGCCAAGTACCCGAACCGATATCTAATACCGAAACTCCCGTACGAACAGGATCGCCATCGGCCTCGCCTGTTACATGCATGATGCCTGTGCGTGCTTGCACTGTTGCGTCGTAACCCGGCCAAGATTTGCTAGGTCCATCTGAACCGTATGATGAAAGATTTCCGATAATAAGTTTTGGAAATTGACTCTGTAATTCTTGGTGCACCAAACCCAAAGAGCTTAATCTTTCAGGAAGAAAATTTGTTAGAAATACATCGGCATCAGCAAGAAGTGCAAAAAGTTTCTCTTTACCAGAATCAGATTTGAGATCAATTGTTTCTACTTCTTTATTTCTATTTACAATATGAAAATAAGCCGAACGATCCCCCTCAAGAGGGGCCATTGAACGCGATGGATCACCTGCGGGAGTTTCAATCTTGATTACATCGGCGCCTAGGTCGGCCAAAATTGCGCCGCCGTAGGGACCCGCAATATTTGAGGTCGCATCGATAACTTTGATGCCCGATAGTGGCAAGTTCATCTCAAAGTGACCAATCTTTCATAGCTCATTATTGACTTAGAGCCCCTCATTTCAATACTCTAGCAAACGTTTCCAGTAGTACTTTTCTGAGTATTTGAAAGAGATGCCATGACTGCAATGCGAGTCCGACAGGCGATTGTTGCCGCACTAGCTGATGAAATGCGCGCCGATGCAAATGTAATTTTCTTCGGAGAAGATGTTGCAGAAGCTGAAGGCCCATTCAAAACTTCAGAAGGAATTTTGGAAGAGTTCGGACCAATTCGCGTTCGCGATACGCCAATCTCTGAAATGGGATTTACTGGCGCAGCAGTTGGCGCAGCGATGATGGGACTAAAACCAGTCGTTGAAATTATGTTTATTGAATTCTTAGGTGTTGCCCTTGATCAAGTTGTTACAGAAGCGGCAAAGACTCGCTACCTCAGCCACGGAACACTTTCAGTTCCGATGACAATTCGCGCCTCTGTTGGCTCTGGTTTAGGTTTCGGTTGTCAGCATTCACAAACTTTAGAACATTGGTTTGCATCAACACCTGGACTCAAAGTTTTGATGCCTAGCGATGCACAATCTGCATACAGTTTGTTACGTGCAGCAATTCAAGATCCTGATCCAGTCATTGTTCTAGAACCACGTATTCTTTATGCAGAGCGTGGTGAAGTTGATACCAAGAAAATTGCTCACATTGGTAAAGCTTCGATGCGTACAACAGGTACTGATTTAACGATTGTTGCACTTGGCCACATGGTCAATATTGCCGAAGAAGCAGCCAAAGCTGCTGGTGTTTCTGCCGACATTATTGATTTACAAACAATTATTCCTTGGGATCGTGAAACTGTTTTAGCTTCGGTAAAGAAGACAGGTCGACTCATTGTTGTTGAAGAAGCACCATTGAGCGGTGGCTGGGGATCAGAAATAGTTGCAACCGTTACCGCACAACTATTTTCATCGCTCAAATCTGCGCCATTTAGAATTACAACTCCGGATGTACCAGTGCCATTCAATGGCGGGCTCGAAGCACGTTTCGCACCAACTAGTGAGGATGTTGCGCGCCAAATCAAACATGCACTTACACAAAGTGGAGCACCCCAACCATGGTGGGTCGCTGAGGGGGTTGCAAAATGACAAGTTCACTCGAGCGCCGCAAAGCCTTATACGGCAATGATCTTGCTTGTTACGAGCGCATGGTTGAAATTCGTGAATTCGAGAAAATTACAAATGCACTCTTTGCAGCAGGTTCAATTCGTGGAACTACTCACTTAGCGGTTGGCCAAGAAGCCCTTGCACTAGGTATGGCATCGACTCTGCAACCAACTGATGTTGTTGCAGGAACGTATCGAAGCCATGCAATTGCACTTGCATTAGGTCTAACTCCACATTCAGTCCTTGGTGAAATTATGGGCAAAGCAACTGGTTGTTGTGGTGGCGTTGGCGGCTCAATGCATATGTGCGATACATCTGTTGGCTTGTTACCAACATCGGCAATTATTGGTGGAGGTATGCCAATTGCTGCAGGTGCAGGACTTGCATTCCAAGTTCAAAAATCAAAAAATGTTGGCGTTGCACTATTTGGCGATGGCGCAACAAATATCGGAGCCTTCCACGAGTCACTCAACTTAGCGGCAATCTGGAAACTTCCAGTTGTTTTTGTTTGCGACAATAACGTTTATGGCGAATACAGTCGCATTGACAAAACAACTCCAATTGAAGATCTCCATAAGCGTGCAGAAAGTTATGCGATGCCACATATGGCAATCGATGGAATGGATATTCACGCAGTGCGCAAAGGAATAGGTGAAGCAGTAGAGCGCGCTCGCAGTGGCGGCGGCCCGACTCTTGTTGAAGCTAAGACTTATCGTTTCTCTGGACATTCACGTGCCGACCAAGCTCTGTATCGCCCAGAAGGTGAACTCGAAAAATGGCAGAAGCGCGATCCATTATTGGTCACCGAGCAAGATCTCATCGCTCGTAAATTGGTCACACAAGAAAAAATTGATCAGATAAAGTCAACTATGGAGAGTGATTTAGCTGCACTTGCTAAAAAAGTTGAAAATGATCCAGAGCCACAATTATCAGCGATGTTTAGCAACATCTGGACTCCAGCGAAGGCGGGCAAATAATGAAGATGACAATCAAGTTGCCACGTGTTGGCGAAACTGTTGACGAGGTCTATTTAGTAGCGTGGAATAAGGCTGTTGGCGATGTTATTGCTGTTGGCGATGACCTCATGGAAGTGGAAACAGATAAAGCAACAGTTCAAGTTCCATCACCGATTGCAGGCACTCTCCTTGAAATCTTCTTCAAAGAGGGAGATGAAATCAAAACGGGTGAAGCAATTGCAGTTTGTGAAAGTAACTAAAGCGTAAAACCAGCAGCAATTCCGCGGCTCATAACAACTTGAGCCATTCGAATAGATGCAGCATCGACCATAACGTGATCGCGAACTATTACACCCTGGCCTTCGTAATCTGCAAGTAGAGCGATTGCTTTTTTGAATTCATCAATAGTTGGTGTAAATATTTTATGACAGAGCTCAATCTGGCTCGGATGTATTAGCCACTTTCCATCAAAACCCATCGAATAAATCGCAAGTGCGCTCCGCTCAAATATTTCTGGATTCTTATAATCAACAGATGGACCATCGAGTGCAACGATTGCGTGTGCTCGTGCAGCAATCAAAATTTGAGCAAGCGCATGATTGAGCATCGTTTGCGTTGACTCATTGATATGCAAAGTAGGTGCACCTATATCGGCAAGAAAATCTAAAGGCCCAAAAGAGAGTGAGCTAACGCGAGAGTGGCCCGCAATCTCTGAAACATTGAGCAGTCCCTGCGCAGTTTCAATTTGTGCATCAATTGCAATTCTTCCTTGTGCAATCCCAGCACTCTTTTCAATCGCCGAGAGTTCGCTATCGAGCCAATTGCAATCATCGAGGTTATTTATTTTAGGGAAAACAACTGAATCAATTTCTTGTGCTACTCCTGATGCAAGTAGAGCTAAATCTTCGTCGATAAAAGAGGTACCACGGGCATTTATACGGATTCCAATGAATGGGCTCTGGAAAGAATCGCGTTGTAGTAATTCCAAAATTAGAGTGCGTGCACTCTTTTTCGCAGTTGGTGAAACTGAGTCTTCGAGATCTAAGAAAAGCGAATCAACTACTAAATCATGCGCTTTTCGTATCATTTCAGCCTTATCGGCGGGCACTGAAAGCAATGAGCGACGAAGCATCGACATCCCTTTCCTAAAATGAACAGAGTTCAAAATATATTTCAAAGGATATACCTATTGACGAGAAAAACGTTTCCGAGAATATTAGGAAACTACGAAATAATGATTTTAAGGATTCCTAAATGACAACTAAAGTCACGAATTTGGTTATTGGAAAACAATGCGGGCAGCTAGTCACTGGTGAAACCAGACCCCCTCTTTCTTGGCACATTGAGAGCGATGTGAATAATGTAATTCAGGAAGCATATGAAATTCAGTGGTCACTTTCGGAAGAATTTACAGATGTCATTGCAGCCACTGGGGTTGTGAACTCTTCCAGTGTTATTCAAGCCCCATGGGCAGGTACGTCATTGAAGAGTCGTGAAGTTAGATATGCGCGGGTGCGCGTACAAGTAAAAAATGAATGGACCAAATGGTCTGACCCCGTCCGCGTTGAGGCAGGTTTACTTTCAAATCTGGATTGGGATTGCGAAGAAGGAACTACAAAAGTTGAGTGGCCACACAATGCAGATGCGCGCCGATTAGCGCAACCAATCACTTTGAAAAGTGATATCGGCAAAGAGAAAATGTCCCCAACGCTTATTTTTCGTCGGAGCTTCAAACTTTCATCTGACTCAAAAAAGGCACGCCTTTACATAACTGCATATGGTCTTTTCGAGGTCTCCATCAACGGTAAGAAAGTTTCGGAAGATCTTCTCAACCCTGGGTGGACCACATATAACAAGCGTCTGCCTTATGTAACCTACGATGTAACACCATTTTTGCATGCAGGAGATAACGTAATTTCGGCGCAAGTTGCCGATGGCTGGTACCGAGGTCAAATCGGACTAGGAGTTTTTAGAAATTTCTACGGAAATGCAATCGCCCTTATTGCGCAATTAGAAGTAGAACAAAGCGATGGAAAGAAATTTCTCATCAATACCGATGAAACCTGGAAAGTATCGACTGGGGCCGTACAGCGCGCCGGCATTCTTGAAGGTTCATATATAGATTTTACGAAAGAGCAAAAAGGTTGGGAAGAAATTTCTTTCGATGATTCAACGTGGGAAGTTGCAACAAAATTAGACAACATAGTTGCCAAGCTATACCCAATTGCTACAGAGCCAATTCGTGTAACAGAAGTAATTGACGTTGCAACAGATACGCTCACAAAGAGGGCAAGCCATATTTATGATTTTGGTCAAAACGCTACTGGCTTTGTCGAAGTGACCGTAAAAGGAAATGTTGGAACAAAAGTTGAAGTTACCCATGCCGAAGTTCTTACAGATGGCGAACTCAATCGCGAAATTTTGGAAGGAGCCGTACAGGAAGATACTTATATTCTCGACAGTGATGAAGTTCGTGTACTAACTCCGGTCTTTACTTATCACGGATTTAGATATGCAGAGATCGCAACAGATGCGCAGATTCTCAAAGTTCGTTATCTCGTTGTGCATTCCGATGTTCACCGCACGGCACGTTTTGAATGTTCTAATCCTGCGCTCAACAGATTGGCAGAGAATGCAGCATGGTCTGAACGCGCCAACTGGGTTTCTTTACCAACTGGTTGCAGCAATAGAGATGAGCGCACAGGCTGGGTGGGTGATTCCCAAATGTTTAGCGCTGCAGCTGTAACAATGTTTGATAGCGAAAGTTTCTTTGCAAATTGGTTAGCCGATGTAGATCTCAACCAATATCCAGATGGCTCAATCCCCCATTGCGCACCTGATCTATTTCCGGGTGCAAATACGATGCATTACGACTATTCAGATAATCAAACCCACATAGGCACAAATACCGAATTCCATATGCCCCGCCTTGATCAATTAGCAGGGCGAGCAGGATGGGGCGATACCGTAATCATCATTCCTTGGATTATGTATGAGTCTTACGGGGATAAAGAGACGCTTCGCAAAATGTATTCTGCCTTTTATAAGTGGGTTGAATATCTAGAACGTAAGAGTTGCGTTGATGGCTTGATACCAGCGGGTGAATTTCAATTTGGTGATTGGTTAGATCCTGATGCACCGTGGGATAAACCCAATGCAGCTAAATGTGATTCGACACTTATCTCCAATATTTTCTATTCATTTAGCGCTCGCTTAATGTCGCGCGTTGCATCAGTCTTAGATCGGGTAGAAGATGCAAAACGCTTTGGAGAATTAGCGGAACAAGTTGCTGCAGCGACATGGGCCAAATATGGAAAAGAGATTGCAACAACTCAAACAGGTGCGGCGTTGGCAATAAAGTTAGAGATTGTTCCCGCTAACCAACTCATTGAATTAGGAAAAGCACTCGCCGCATTAGTTGATAAGACTGACGGAAAAATTTCCACCGGTTTCCTTGGGACCTACACGATTATGCCTGCGCTATCGATGGCGGGTCAGCATGGCGCTGCTTACAAGTTATTACTCAACGAAAAGATTCCGGGTTGGTTGTATCCAATTAGTAAAGGTGCAACTTCAATGTGGGAGCGCTGGGATGGAATTCGTGAAGATGGTTCTATGCCTTCAGGAAATCTGGATGGAATGACTCGAAGCATGATCTCTTTCAACCACTACATCTTCGGTTCCGTTGCCGATTGGATGTATCGCACACTTGCGGGAATCGCACCTAACAGTGAAAGACCAGGTTATGAGGAGATTATCTTTGCTCCTCGCCCTCACTCAACATTGAAATGGGCAAAGGCATCAATCGAGACTCGTTTCGGTAGCGCCTCCATAGCGTGGGAAGAGATTTCCTCAGGTACATACGAAGCGAAGATTTCAATTCCAGCGGGAAGCTCCGGAATTTTCTCTGGGCATGATGGGGAGCAACCACGAAAATTAGGTTCGGGCAGCCACGTTATTACTTTCTAGCGGTGAGATTTCGTATCAAATATTGAGAAGCGGGTTATTATCGTTATCAAATATTTATCGGAATTCTATTGACGCGCGATTCCCCTAGGGCTATTTTTACCATTAATTGAAACCATTCAATTACGGGTGGTTCTTTTACTCATCGAAGCAAAAGGAGCAGGGATGAAGATCGTTCGAAATAGTCGTCTTGCAAAGACACTGATGTTGGGATTGCCTGTGGTTCTAGCCTCAGCAATGCTCGCACCATCAGCACATGCAGCAACTGAAATTACTTTCCAGACTTGGAATTCACAAGATTCACAAGATAAGTGGAATGCAATGACAGCTGCATTTATGAAGGCAAACCCAGACATTATTGTGAAGACAAACTTTGTACCAGGTGGTGTAGAAGGTGACGCACTCGTAAAGTCACAGCTCGCTTCAGGAACAATGGCTGATGTATTCGCATATAACGTTGGTGCGCTTATGCAAGCAATTGACCCAGTCAAGAATCTTGTCAATCTTAAAGGTGAGCCATGGATGAGCTCTGTAAATACAGGATTTATTCCATCTGCAACAGGTGCTGACGGCGGAGTTTACGCTGCACCATTTGGAACAGCTATGGGTGGCGGAATTCTTTACAACAAGCGAATTTATTCAAAGCTTGGTTTGCAAATACCTTTGACATGGAAAGAATTCATGGCAAACAATGCAAAGATCAAGAAGGCTGGAATTACTCCAGTTATCTCTTCATGGAAAGATTCATGGACAGCACAACTCTTCGTACTTGGTGATCACTTCAACGTAGCGGCTGCAATGCCAGGATTTGAAGACAAGTTCACAAAGAACAAGATTGTTCTTGAAAAGAATGCAGCAACACTTGCTGGTTTCCAGCACCTTGAAGAAGTCAGAAAAGCTGGCTATTACAACAAGGATGTTGCAGCAACAACATTTGCTAAGGCACTTGAGTACCTAGCACTCGGTAAGGGTGCTCACTACCCAATGCTTTCTGCAGGCATCGACACAATCGTTGCTAACTTCCCAACAAAGGCTTCAGATATTGGTTTCATGGCACAACCAGGAACTAATGCAAAGAGCAATGGCGTAACAGTATGGAT
>CAIOIJ010000025.1 GCA_903858325.1 uncultured Actinomycetes bacterium | reverse complement strand
TCAACCAACCTCAGCTTGGGCGCTGCTCATCTCAACGCTCAATCTTCAGTTCCAGGATCATTTACCTACTCTGTTACAGCAGGCTCCAAGCTCTCTGCAGGATCCCATGCCGTAACAGCGACCTTTACCCCGACTGATTCAACAAATTACTCTGGCGCAGCCACAGAATTTGTATTCAGCGTAACCACAGCAAAGGTTAAGAAAATGACCCTTGGTGTTACTGCTCAATCTGGCCTTCTCACCTCAAGTCAGATTTCTACGCTCAAGGCATCGATGCTCAATGCCGAGACCATAGTTATCTCTCGATTTGTGAAGCCAACCGCCAATAAGGTGGCAGATCTAGCTAAGTCTCAGACATCGCTCGTTGCCCTCAAGCGTCAGATTCAGGCGCTTATGCCATCGGCTGTAATCAGCGTAAAGGCGATGGGGTCGAAGACCAACACCGCTTGCCGCACCACCTCAAATTCATGTGCCCAGATTGAGGTTGTAACCCCTTAAAAATCGACTACTAACCCCCTGAAGGGCAAGCGGTCAAACTTTGTACCCTGTCTTAATTCCACGCTCAAAAAGGTAGTCGAGCGTGTAATTAAGAGAGGTATCCGTGATTTAATTAGCCATTGTGTAATGAGTTCCTTGGAGGAATACGTGAAGGTCAAAAAGAAACTGAACGCTGTCGTCACATCACTTTTGATGGCACTGACTCTATTTACTAATTCGCCGATCAGCGCTAACGCAGCCGACCCAAGCATTACACCTGCAGCCAATACATCTGTTGGCGTAGTGCGCTCCGATCCAACCATCACTTACGGACAGGTTGAGACTTTAACTATAACTATCGATGGATTCGACTCGACTCCCGTCACGAATGACATTTCACTTGTTGATTCTGTTACTGCGGGCGTAGATCTCGGGTCACGCTCTGTAACTGTTTCGGACTGTACTCCTACAGGTTTGAGACTTACTTGTACCGTTGTGTTTCCTCTTCTAACTCCCGGAACTCACAACTTCATAGCGACTTACTCACCAACTCCTGGTGCTTCAGGTTCTAACGAAGGCGACGTGACTGGTTCAACCGTCGTTGTAACTAAGGCACAATCACACATTGAGATTTCTACTTCATCACCAAGCATTCAATATGGTGATGCCGAAACGATCACAATCTCGTTCTGGATTGATACACCAACAGCGCTGACTCCAACAGCCGATTCAGTTACCGTCAATCTAGATGGCGATACTGGAACAATTCTTTCAAAGGGATTTTCTTGCGGTTCTGTTGCTGCAAACGGAGTAATTACCTGTACTAAGTTAGTCACGGGCGTACATGTTGCAGCTTCCCCTTATACGATCGATGCAACGTATAACGATTCCCCGTACGTATTTGGCAGCAATGCAGTGCAAAAATCTTTCACTATTACAAAGCGCGCGACATATGTTGAGCTAGATCTCGTAAATAACGAAACGACTTACGGTGAAAGTAGAACTCCAATTGCACGCGTCTACTACTTGGATTCAAACAATGAAACCCATGCAGTAACTGGCGATGTTGTTTTCTGGTCAACAGATATTATTTATCAAGAGACCGCCACTCATACAGTTGAGATTGATGGAAAAGCCCGCGCAATTTTAGGGCGTTGTACTCTGCAAACTTCAGGCAATATGGGCGAATGCCGAATCAGCACTCGCCAGTATGGCAAAATGAATGGTTACCGTGTTGACACCATCACAGCGTCTTATCAAGGAAACGATGACTTCGAAGTCTCGTATGTCAATGAAATCCAAAATGTATCCAAGAACACTCCAATAATTAATATCTGGAACACATCTGAATCAAGCACTGCTTGGGACAATGGAGAAAGTTCTTTTAGCCAGCACCCTGATTACGGAGTCGGATGCGTAGTTATCACATCTGGACCTTCAAACCCAGATTCATTCACGGCGATCAATCCTGTTGGATGTAATCCTGAGGCTATTCACACCCTTTACGGTGATTTACGTCCATTGACTGTAACGGTTGAGAACTCTAATGACACAGTGTTCGGTCCAAACTCTAATGAGAGCAACCCAGTCTGGTTCCAGCCAGAAGGAACAGTTGACCTTGTTACCGATATTCCTTTGTGGAATAACACCCCAACATATCTTGGTGACGTTATTGGCTATTCAAGCCAATGTACCTTGACTCGATACATCGGATATTCCGCATGTACAGTATGGGTACACCCTGCACTCGTTGCCGGTGCCCACGAGATTCATGCCAGCTACAACTGGGGTGCCAATCTTCTCGGAGATCCTGGCGTAACACTTCGTAGTGATTATCCATTGTACGAATCAGCAACTGCTACCGGGTACCTTGAAGTTTTCAGAGCTCCATCAGTAACAACTATCGAGTCTGTAACTCCAGGTTCTATTTCAACATACCCAGAGTCCGTGACTGTGACTGTAAAGGTTGCTGGTCGCGAACTTGATTCATATGCGGTTGGAAATCTTCCTACAGTTGTTTATGGCCTAGCTCCGGGAAATGTTGTGAGTGCTTGTGCATCTGGACCGGTATCTATTAGTGGTGGATGCGCCGATCTCATCGGATGGGCAATTGGAGTTGAAACTCCTACTTCGATTTCTAATCTGACTACTCCATACCTAACGGGTATCTCGAGTTCAGATGGAAATACCTTGGCTATTAATGGCTTCTACGGTTGCACATTGACAGCGGTTCTTCATCAGGTTGCGTGCTCAATTGAAATTCCTTTCAACGAGCTTTCCGCTTCTGATCAACATCAGTACTACTCAAATGGATCTGACAAGACTCCTTACTCACTAGCTGCAAATTACATCGGAGATATCAACTATCTTCCTTCAGTAAGTGTGGCTCAGGATCAAAGCGTTCTAAAGGCTCACCCAACTATCTCGATTTCAACAGATGCTGATACCTCAACCATCTACTCAGACACTGTGACAATTACCGTCACAGTTCTCGGTGTTGCTGGTGCAGAAGCTGTGACCTTCGGAAATGGTGTTCGAGTTACAGATACAAGTGCTCACCCATACGCAGATCTTGCAAATATGGAGTGCGGAAACGTATCTTCTGCAGATTCGAATGGTCGCTCAGGTTTCACTTGTGAAATCCAGACTGATCGTCTTCACTCATCAGCTCTCCTTAACGGTCAGCGCATTCTGAGCGCTGAATATCTTGGCGATGCTCTCTACTACGCTGGCGACTCAGCAACAGTTGGTCTAAATATTCGTCAGATTCCTGGCGTATTCAAGCCAAGTAGCGTTCAAATCACCTACGGCTCTACACCTGTAATTCCTATCTCATTCGTTGAGCCAGGAAATGACAATGAACATCCTTGGGTACTTAACGAAGATGAAACCAACGCGGAAGCATTTAGCTTCCCAACATGTATTGCAATTAACTACATGTCAGTCGATATCGCCAATGGTGTCTATACGATTGATTGTGATTCAACTACTAACGGACAGAGCAATCAAGCTCGAACCGGGTACGCGTGGGATTACTCATTCACTTACAAGAAGGCTCTGCTTACAACATCGGCAGTTACTTCAAGCCAGTTCCTAATTGATGCAAATTGCCTCGCAGCAGTTGTGTGCGGAACAAGTGACCAAACAGTGAACATCATCTACGGTCAAAAGGCCAGCTTCGAAGCTTTCTACTCATTCTCGATTGGAAACCCAGGCACAGCACCTAAGGGAGTTGCCCTGTTCTACGACAATGGTGAAACCACAACCGTGGCAGGACTTGTTACGCCATCAGATACAAGCACCATTTTCACCGAGCCACGCCTTATCGCTGGTTGCATCATCGATAAATCATACGGTTGGATTAGTTATAGCGGTGGTTTGTTAAACGATTGTGTTGTTGAAGCAGGAGTACAAGCAGGGGTGCATAACATCTTCGCTTACTTCCTATCGGCTGATGCAAACTACATTTCTCGCTGGTCATCAAACCGAGTTATTCTCAATGTCGAACCCGAGATCCCATCGGTCGCCTTTGACATTACTCAGTCTTTGGCTTACGCCGGAGATTCATTGACGGTTGTAGCAACGGTTTCACGAGCACTCGATGATTCGATTGCACCACAGACTCAGTTAGCGATGAATTTCGATAACAGAATTGAGCCAACGGGTACTGTAAAGATTTATCGCGGTGCAGCCGGGGGAGGAACTCCTTCAGCTATTCCTGGAAACTATGTTGGATCTTGCCAACTCTTGGCGGGTTCATCTACAGCTTCCACATGCAGCACCTCAATCAACACTGTGACAGCGGGCTTGAGTGCAAATGCAACTCCATACAAGTTGTATGCGGTCTACCAGGGAGATAGCAATCACACAGCTAACTCTTCAAATATCGATTCGATAACTATCAGCAATCTTGGCAGTACTCTTACATTGTCACTCGATAGCAGTACAGCTCATGTTGGTGATATCGATACTGTAACTGCGACAGTAACAGGCGATGGTGTTCACTCACTTGCTGGTGTGCAGATCACAATCAACTCTCGTAACGGAAACGCAGTTGGACCGATTACAAATCAAGTCTGTACACCTGCTGAAACAGGTACTGTACTTATTGCAACTTGCTCAATTTCCTTCACGGTAACTGAGACAGGGACAATTACCTTCTACGGATTTGCAAATAACTTGCCACTTCCTTACCCAGAGTCAATCACTGCATCCAATGTCTTCTTGAACGCACTTGGTGCATGGCACACAGTCACTTACGACTACAACGGTGGAACTTGGGTCAGTGGCCCAACAACTCAGCGTGGATACCAGTCGACTAATTTGGCCGGCCCAGTCGTTACCATGAACGGTTTCGATTTCGTTGGTTGGACTGAGTCAGGATCTGCAGTAGTTATGACTAACTACTCATTCGCTGCGGATAAGACCGTATACGCGAAGTGGACACCTACACCTCCTGCTCCTGTCTTCACCGGCGGTGGCGTAGTTACTAAGGTGACTCCAGTCTTGAGTTGGGATAACCCAGCTGAGATCACGACTACTACACCACTATCTGGTGCGCAGCTCAACGCAGTTGTAACTACTCCAGCAGGACTTGCTGGTACTTACAGCTACTCACCAGCTGCTGGAACTCTGCTTCCTGCCGGAACTCAGACACTGTCTGTGACATTTACTCCGACAAATACAACTAACTATTCAGCGGTATCAAAGACAGTTTCGATTGTTGTAACTGCAGCGATACTTCCTGCAACAGTTTCTGTATCAGGTCTGAGCGCGGTCTACGACGGTGCATCACATTCAGTCGGGGCAACCACATCACCTGCTGGACTATCAGTGGCTATTACCTACAACGGTTCTAGCTCTGCTCCAGTCAATGCAGGTACATACTCAGTAGTTGCGACAATTACATCTACTGGTTACAAGGGTTCTTCAAATGCAACGCTGACAATCTCAAAGGCAACTCCGGTAATTACTTGGAGCAACCCAGCGAGCGTCCCAGCAGGTAGCTCGCTCTCAGGAGCACAGCTCAATGCAACAGCAAGCGTTCCAGGAACATTCGACTACAGCCCAGCTGCAGGATCATCTGTGAGCGTCGGTTCAAATACACTCGATGCGACTTTCACACCAAGTGATTCGACCAACTACTCATCAGCGTCAGCATCGGTTGATTTGATTGGTCTCGCTCAGAGTGCATCGCAGAACCTAGCGATTACCTTCGCCTCAGGTTCATCGACAATCTCTAAGGCTCAACTCACAAAGGTTGCCAAGATCGCCGGAAATGATGGCGTAACGATCACAATCGTTGGATACGTTCAGCCTTCTAAGAACAAGGCAACAGACCTTCGCCTCTCATTGGCTCGTGCAAATGCAGCCAAGGCGCAGATTCTCAAGCTCTATCCAGACGCCAAGATTGTTGTCGTCGCGAAGGGCTCCACAATCAACAAGGCATGTTCTGCTAGCCAGAACAGATGCGTGTTGATTTCAGCAAAGTAAATAGGTTCTAAATGAAAGACCGCTAAGCAGATTCTGCTTAGCGGTCTTTCTTTAATTACAAGTATGCTTTTCTAACAACGAGGTAAGGACCATGATGAAGAGTCAAATCCGCGCTGCTGTGGCCGCACTGTTAGCCATGATGGTTCTTGTGCCAATTGATGCCGCACATGCAGCGCCCGATACCACCCTTAAACAGCTCACAATTTCGGCACCCACCTCTAGTGGGACGCTTACGCTCACACCCACACTTGATAATGTCACTACAACGTACGCGGTCACCGTTCCGTATGTCACGAGCTCGGTATATCTCACTGCTGCAGCAACAAGCGATACCGCAACGCTCGGTGCATCAATGGGCGCCTCAAGTTATACCCCTGGCACCTCCTCTGCTACAAGTGTGCCTTTTTCATTCACGGACTCGTCAAGTGTTTTGACAATTAGTGTCACATCAGATTCCACCACGGCCACCTACACGGTGAATATTTCAAGAGCTTCACCTTCTGCAGTAAATACATTATCTGCCTTGACTTTTATTCCAGCGGGCGGAACCAATCTCATTTCAGGATTCTCAGCCGATACGTCAACTTACACAGCAAGCGTTGCATACCCGAGCGCTCTAATGACCGTGACGGCAACTAAGACGGATCCATCGTCAACTGTTGAAATTGGCGTTAATTCAGGGACAGATATTCGAACTCTCCCAGCAACATCAACTACGACCTTTACCCCGGTTGTTGGCAGCTCAAACGTTATAACTGTGAAAGTGACCTCGCAGAGCGGTGTGTTGAAAACTTATACAGTAACCATCACTCGCGCAGCGCCGCTTTCTTTATCGACTATCGATACTTTAACTATCTACAACGTAACTACTGCATCCAATGTGAGTTTAAGCCCAGTTTTTGGAACCAATGCGCTCAATACATATTCAGCGGATTTGGTGGCAAATACAGATTCTGTAACAGTTACTCCAGCATTTAACCCAACAAAATTTGCTACCTATGAAATTATCGGAAGTCGCGCCGGTGAAACAACAACTATAAGTTCGGCTGCAAATACACCATTGAGGTTTGTACCTCTTACTGGAGAAAACGTAGTCGTAGTCAAAGCTACTGCTCAGGATGGCACAACTAGTACTAATTACACGATCACGCTTAGAAAAGCGGCAACGGTAATTTCGACTACCCCCGTGACTCCTGCCGCCCCAACTGTGATTGCCGGCGATCGTTCAGTAACAATTTTCGCGGATGCGCTTCCAACTGCACCTGCAGCAACTAGCTTTACTGCACGTCTTTACAACTCCAATTTAGTATTTATCAATTCTTGCGTAATCACTGGGGCAAGTGGCTCTTGTTCTATCTCTAGTCTTACAAATGGAACCACTTATTACGCAACATTAGTTGCAAATAATTCTTCATACCAATCTGCAGTTTCTAATTACAGCGCCGGATCAACACCAACAGCTTTGCCTTCTGTTCCGAATAAACCAACTGTTACAGCAGGAGTTGGAAGCGTTACGATCGCAGTGACAAACTCAGGTTTAGGTTCCGTTCCAACACGTATCGATGTTGCTGCCTATACATCAACGAATGTCGCCGCTGGTAACTGTTTCATTACGGGTGCATCGGGTTCATGTGTAATCTCAGGGCTTTCAAGCTCGGTTCAATATAAATTTGATGCAATCTCTTCCAACGCACTCGGAGCCTCTGCAACTCGCTCTCCTATGAGCGACTTGATTTCCCCAATCGGAGTCCCAATCGCTCCAGTAAAGCCAATAGCTGTAGCTGGAAATCAAGAAGTTACCATCACGGTCTCAGCTCTTGCTTCAGGCAGTCC
>CAIOIJ010000024.1 GCA_903858325.1 uncultured Actinomycetes bacterium | reverse complement strand
CTCCTATGTCTTTTGCACCAATGGTGACCAAGGTGGCGAAGAATCTGGAATTGCTAAAGAAGATATGCCCGCTGTTCGCCAACGTGAACAAAGAGCAGCCGGTGCAGCTGTTGGTGTTACAGATATAACTTTCTTGAATTATGTTGATGGACATTTAGAAGCAACTATCCAACTTCGCAAAGATATCGTGCGCCAAATTAGAATCTCACAACCAGATCGAATGGTCTGCCAAAGTCCTGAGCGAAATTGGGATCGAATTGGTGCAAGCCATCCAGATCATTTGGCCGCAGGTGAAGCAGCAATACAAGCGGTTTATCCAGATGCCAGAAACCCATTTGCATTTACGGACTTGCTCAAAGATGAGGGCCTAAAACCTTGGAGAGTCAAAGAAGTATGGGTGATGGGCTTTGCAACTCCTGATCACTTCGTAGATATCACCGACACATTTGATCTCAAGATGAAAGCCCTGCATTCACATGTTTCTCAAACGGCGCACAACACAGAGCTTGAAAAAATGGTCAAAGAATGGGGTCAGAGAAATGCTGGCGTAGCAGGCTTTGCCGAAGGAAGAATTGCTGAAGCCTTCAAAATAATAAATACGAACTAAATTATTTTGTAGTTACTTTCTCAATTGCAACTAATTGCACTGGGAAACCATCGCCTGCATAAACATATTTTCCCTTGCCATCTGGCTGAACTGCACCCATGCTTGCAATTGAAATCAAAGTATCTAGACCAGATGTAATTTTTCCCCAGACTGTGTAATTAGCCTGCAAATTAGAATCACCGAAGACAAAGAAAATCTGGCTTCCATTTGTATTTGGGCCCGAATTAGCCATGGCAACTGTGCCTGCTGGATATGTCAGCGATTTACCAACAGGTAAATTTTCATCGACGTAACCCTTCCAGCCAGTTGGGCTACCTGTTCCGCGTGCAGTTGGATCTCCGCATTGCAAAACAAAAAGTCCTTGGGTCGTAAGACGGTGGCAAACACTCTGATTGAAATAGCCGGCTTTAGCAAGGGTTGTTAAGGCTGTAATAGTTACAGGTGCTTTATTGCCCACTGTTTCAATGACGATATCGCCACAATTTGTTGCAAATGTGATTGTGCGAGGAAGCGCTTTGAGAGTCTTTGTAGGTTGCACAACTTTCATTGGGTTGTGTGGAACTGCAGCGGATTTAGTGCACTTTGGTGGACTTATTTTTGGCGCAGCAGCAGGTGCTGGTGTTGCTCCAAAGAAAGTTGCAAGGAGTCCGACCGTCATAACAATTGCAAAAGTGCGTTTCATTTTATTCCCACTCAATAGTTCCTGGTGGTTTACTCGTTACATCGAGAACCACTCGATTTACTTCGCGGACCTCATTTGTGATTCGCGTCGAAATCTTTTCAAGCACATCATACGGAACTCTTGACCAATCTGCAGTCATGGCATCTTCGCTCGACACCGGCCGTAAAACTATTGGGTGACCATATGTGCGTCCATCACCCTGAACTCCCACGCTTCTCACATCTGCTAATAAGACAACTGGACATTGCCAGATATCACGATCTAAGCCAGCTGCTTTGAGTTCAGCGCGTGCAATTGAATCTGCATGGCGCAATATTTCTAAGCGCTCTTTATTGACCGCACCAATAATACGAATACCTAAACCTGGTCCTGGGAATGGCTGGCGCCAAACAATTTCCTCAGGAAGTCCTAATTCAATTCCCACTTGGCGTACTTCATCTTTGAATAGTGTTCGAAGCGGTTCGACCAAAGTAAATTTCAAATCATCTGGCAGACCGCCAACATTATGGTGAGACTTGATATTTGCCGTACCAGTACCGCCACCTGATTCAACAACATCGGGATAGAGAGTGCCTTGTACTAGGAATTCAACTTCTCCCCCGGCAGCAATATCGCGCGCAGCCTTTTCAAATGAGCGAATAAATTCGCGGCCAATAATTTTACGTTTTTCTTCAGGGCCAATGACTCCTGCGAGTGCATCTAGGAACTGGGCAACGGCATCGACTACAACTAATTCAACACCTGTTGCGGCAACAAAATCGCGCTGTACTTGTTCGGATTCGCCACTGCGCAATAATCCATGATCAACAAAGACGCACGTAAGTTGTGCGCCGACTGCGCGTTGAATAATTGCTGCTGCAACGGCAGAGTCGACTCCACCTGATAGCCCACAAATAACTCGCTTGCTACCAATTATTTCTTTCGCTTTAGCAATTTCATTTTCAGCAATATTTGCAGTTGTCCAAGTTGGAGTACAACCCGCAATATTGAGTAGCCAATTTTTTAGAATTGCTTGTCCATGTTCAGAATGCAGAACTTCAGGGTGGAACTGAACTCCCGCCAATTTTCCGGATTCATTTTCAAATGCGGCAATTGGTGTATCTGAAGTTGAAGCACAAATGGTAAATCCAGCTGGTGCTTGTGAAACTGCATCTCCGTGAGACATCCACACTTTCTGTTGTACTGGAGTCGATGCAAATATTTTGGTGGCGGTATTGGCTGCAAGATCAGTACGGCCAAATTCTGATTTTCCGGTTTGGCTAACTACTCCGCCAAGAGCAGCAGCCATTTTCTGAAAGCCATAACAAATTCCAAAGATTGGAATACCCATTGAAAAGATTTCAGAATCGAAGTTAGGGGCATTATCTGCATACACACTGGAAGGCCCACCTGATAAAACAATTGCAGGTGGAGCTTTTTCTCTTACTTGAGCTGCAGTAATTGTTGATGGAACAATTTCAGAAAATACATGGGCTTCACGAACTCGGCGCGCAATGAGTTGCGCGTATTGAGCCCCGAAGTCGACGACAAGAACTGCGCCGTTTTCGGGTACTTCTTTAGGCACGATGAATAATGACTTCTACTCGCTGGAAAGCTTTGACATCGGAATATCCGCATGTAGCCATTGCGCGACGAAGCGCACCAAAAAGATTCATTGAACCATCTGCTGCATGTGATGGGCCAAGTAAAATCTCTTCAAGAGTGCCACTTGTTCCAACTGCAACACGTTCTCCACGTGGAAGAACTTGGTGATGAGCCTCTGATCCCCAGTGCCAACCAAGTCCAGGTGCTTCAACTGCTTTAGCAAGTGGTGAACCCATCATCACGGCATCTGCACCCATAGCAATTGCTTTAGCGATATCTCCGCTTCGACCAACTGAACCATCGGCAATGACGTGAACATAACGTCCACCTGATTCATCAAGATATTCACGACGTGCAGATGCAACTTCTGCAACAGCCGATGCCATTGGAACTTCAATTCCTAAAACTTTGCGCGTTGTATGTGCCGAGCCTCCACCGAAGCCGACAAGTACTCCTGCGGCACCTGCACGCATGAGGTGAAGTGCACCTGTTGCAGTTGCTACGCCACCAACAATGACTGGAACATCGAGTTCGTAAATAAATTTCTTGAGATTGAGCGCTTCGGTCTCGGATGCAACATGCTCAGCACTCACAGTTGTACCGCGGATAACGAAAATATCTACACCGGCATCAATAACTGCTTTATGTAATTGCGCTGTGCGCTGTGGTGAAAGTGAGGCAGCAACAGTTACACCGGCATCACGAATTTGTTTGATACGTTCTTTAATCAATGTTGGTTGAATTGGTGCGCTATAAATTTCTTGCATGCGCTTAGTTGCATGCTTATCTGGCATCGAGGCAATTTCACCTAGTGGAATTCGTGGATCTTCATAGCGAGTCCAGAGGCCTTCTAAATTGAGTACTCCAAGACCGCCTAAATGGCCGATAGCAATAGCGGTATCTGGTGAGACCACTGAATCCATTGGCGCAGCCATCATTGGAAGTTCAAATTTATAAGCATCAATTTGCCAAGCGGTTGAAACATCTTCTGGATCGCGTGTGCGCCGGCTTGGGACAATTGCAATATCGTCAAAAGAATAAGCAGTACGTGCGCGTTTTCCTGGTGCAATTTCAATATCGCTCATAGCGCGCTCCTTTATTTCTTACCTTGGTAATTTGGTGCATCGGCAACGTGCAAAACATCGTGCGGATGGCTTTCTTGCAAGCCTGCCGCTGTAATTTGAATAAGGCGTCCTTCGCGGCGCAGTGTCGCAATATCTGGCGCTCCTGCATATCCCATTCCCGAACGTAGGCCACCAACTAATTGATGAGTAACTTCGGCAACGCTGCCGCGATAGGCAACGCGACCTTCGATTCCTTCGGGTACCAATTTGTCTTCAGATAAAACATCGTCTTGCATATAACGATCTTTTGAATACGACTTTTGCTCGCCGCGAGATTGCATTGCACCAAGTGAGCCCATACCGCGATATGCCTTGTACTTTCGACCATCGATTTCAACAAGTTCGCCAGGTGATTCAGCACAACCTGCAAGAAGTGATCCAAGCATTACAGAGTTTGCGCCAGCAACAAGTGCTTTGACAATGTCACCAGAATATTGAAGACCGCCATCGGCAATAAGTGGAATGCCCGCTTTAGCGCAAGCTTTACTTGCTTCTAGGATTGCGGTTATTTGTGGAACTCCAACACCTGCAACAACGCGAGTAGTACAAATTGATCCAGGACCAACTCCAACTTTTACTGCATCGGCACCTGCATTGATAAGTGCTTGTGCACCTGCGCGGGTTGCTACATTTCCACCAATGATTTCAGTAATTGATGAGAACTTTTTTATTCGTTCGATAGCTTCTAATACTGCTCGGTGATGTCCGTGTGCGGTGTCGACAACAACAACATCAACACCTGCTTCAATCAGTGCTTGTGCGCGGGCAAACCCATCCTCGCCAACTCCTACTGCAGCCCCCGCTAATCCAACATTTTTTACTAATTTCACATGAGTTACTTGCGCTTCAATGGGCAGATTACGGTGAATGATTCCGATGCCGCCCGCTTTAGCCATAGCAATTGCCATTTCGGATTCGGTCACTGTATCCATGGCCGAAGAAACAAGTGGAATTGCGAGCGCGATATTGCGAGTGAGATGCGTTGCGGTATTTACTTCAGATGGGACTACTTCGGATGCATCAGGTAGCAATAGAACATCGTCGTAAGTCAGGCCGAGCATCGCGATCTTCTCGTAATCGCTCATCGGCCCTCCATCTCTTATCTAATGAAGGCGTAAGTCTATCGGGGCTTTAGAGCCCTACTGCACGCTCGATTTCGAGGCATGCGCTCGGCAAATCATGAACTATGGCCACCTTTGTACATTCCTTTGGATTCCACCCTGGTCCCCCAAGAACGATTCGAGGTGCTGGGCGAATAACAGGAAGGTCATTGAAAAATTTAGGTTTTGCATTGATTGGCAACTGGGCCCATAAAAATATGGCTGGCGGGGCAGAGCGTGTAACTACTGCACTCAATGCCTCTAGCGGTGTTCGCGAACCGAGAAAATAACTTTCAATCTTCTTTTCAGCCAGTGCAGCAGCAAGTGCGTGCAATGCAAGGTTATGTAATTCATCGCCGACAGATGCCAATAAAACGGGGCGGGGATTTACAGCTTTGGTAATTGTTGATGCTTTCTCACGCATCACGGTTTTGAGAATTTCAGTAAGGAGATGCTCGACTTCAATTCCATTACCTGAGCTTTCCCATTCTTCGCCCACCTGGCAAAGAACTGGCACAATGACCTCTTGCCACGAACGTATGACACCATTTTTCTTTATATCTTTTGAAAGTGCAGTAGTAACAAATTCTCTATCGAGAGCAACGGCAGATTTATAAATTGCTTTCGCTAAATCACTGCGATCTTTGAAGTCAATATCTGCAGCTCGAAGTTCTGCCGAACCTTTGTGTGCAAGGGCTTGCTCTGCAGCATCAGATGCCGAAACGCCTGCAGCAATGAGT
>CAIOIJ010000023.1 GCA_903858325.1 uncultured Actinomycetes bacterium | reverse complement strand
GGGGTTCTGTGTCTGCGCGAAAGTTTGATACGCCGGCGCAGTATTACAAAACAATTGATCCGGTGCAGGCCAAGACAATGCGCGCAATCTTTAAAACCATCACTACTAAATACCCAAAGACCGAACTTGTCATTGCGTGGAATCAACCGATGCTACGCATTGATGAGAACTATGTGTTCGGGGCGTCTGCTTCCAGTAAGCGGATTTTAATGTCACCCTGGAGCGCCGATGTAATTGCAGCTTTTGCGCCGAAGATGACTGATTTGCATGTGCTTAAGAAAACTATTGGCGTGCCCAATGATTGGGACGTCGATGCCAAGTTAATTCTTGCCCTCGTGAAGGCGCGTTTGGCCGAGTGTAAGTAGCGCTACTTTTTTATTGCTGCCAATTTTTCTTCTACCTCTGGATACTGCGGCTCATCGACCAGAATCTTTTCTAAGTCTTTAATGGCCATGGCTTTCTTACCCATCCGAGAATATGTTTCGGCACGTTCAAAAAGGGCGCGATGGAGCAAACCTTCACTTCGGGTTTTATGCGACAAAGCCCGCTTGAAGCACTCAACCGCTGCATCGTTGAGAGATTTTTCCCGAAAAGCAATACCTCGTAAAACCAACAACATCGCTGTGGCATCGTCTTCGTTTTCAATATCTTCGGTTGTTTCAATCGCTTGGTCGAACTGTCCATTTGTGAGTTCGATATCTGCAATTGATATAGCAACCAATTGATTTGGGATCATCTCCTCCAATACTGCAAGCGCTTCTTCGTATTTGGTTTCACTTTGAAGAACTTCAGCATAAATAAAGCCGAAAGTTTGGGCGTTGTAAATTTCGTTGGTCCAGATTCCGCGAGTGATTTGGACGGCTGGCGTGATTCCCGCGAAATATTTTCCTACGAGTACATCGTTAAATAATGCAGCTCTATTGGTCCAGAGCTCCTTGCCTAATGTGAGCTGATTGATATTGGAATTATCATCTGTGACTCCATGAAGATAACTAATTAAGTCCGCAGCAGGTGCTAGTGATGGGTGCTCAGCCTTCAAAGCCTTCGCTTTCTCTACAACTTGCACCGGGGTGTCCTTGCTGTCGGCATTGTAAATATCCAATAGGAAGATGTTGAGATCTTTTTCGGCTCTCTTCGCAAATAATCCGGGAGCTGGTGGTCCTGAACGTTCTGGAAGATTAGTAACGTCAGTGGTGTTCGCTGGATTTGAAGAACGACGGCCACTACTTAAAGTTTCGACACTGTAAAGGCCGGTTCCAGGTATTCCTGCTGAAACAGTACGCCGTCCTTTCGAATTCATTGTGTAGTGAGCACCTTTAACGCCGAGTGAAACGCCAATGGAGTCCTTATTAAAGTTCAGCCGGACTCCTGGCATTATCTTCATGGAACGGCGAAAGCGAATACTCATACTGAAAATGTAACGCAGAGTAGCGACAAAAAAGTAGCCCCACGCTCCGTTAAAGGTCGAAAGAGAGCTCGACCTTGATTTGCTGGCCAACCTCTAACTTCTCGGGCAAACGGATTGCGTTTTTAATCGGAACCAAATAGGCGCCATCTTTAGGAATTAGTGCGGTCTTCCATATTGTTTTATTTATGGTTACAAGTGTATGCAGGACTCCCCAACCATATGTTTTGGCAGCTGCAATAACTTTGATCTCTGCGGTGATTGCGGGTGGAGTCTTTATGAAATAGAAAGGTGCGGGTCCGCGCCATTCAAAGAGTTCACCGGTAAAGCGC
>CAIOIJ010000022.1 GCA_903858325.1 uncultured Actinomycetes bacterium | reverse complement strand
TGGGTACAAGTTATTCAATTCATGGGTATGCGAGGAGAAGTTGGCGTAAGTATTTTCTTTGTTCTTTCAGGATGTCTCTTGGCTACTCCTTTCTGGAATGCATTCATTGGCCATACACCTCAACCTAAAATTCGTACATATTTCCAAAATAGAGCAGCTCGAATCTTGCCCAGCTACTACTTCATACTAATTTTCTCGGCTTTTCTCGCTGTCAAAATAATTGATTTCAAAATAGTCTGGTCTCGAATTATTGCTGGTTTACTTCTTGTTTCACATTTTCATTGGAATACATTCTTTGCTTCCGAACTTGATCCACCCCTTTGGACAATCACACTTGAGATTTGGTCCTACATTCTTCTCCCAATAGTTCTATTTTCAATTTTTTGGAAAGCACGCACTGTAAAAGCTGCTGCTTTTGGAATGGGAATCTGGATTGTATTTCTTCAATCTCTACAGCCACTTATCATCAAATTTTTTATGACAGATGATTACCTCAAGGGCTGGGAATGGGGTTGGGCTGGCGGAGCAAAGCTCTGGTTGCCATATTGGAACCTTGCATCATTCTTTACGCAATTTTTGCTTGGCGCTTGTGCTGCTCTTTATATTTCTAATAAGAAATCAAAAGGAACTCAACCATCGAAAAAATATGATTTCTTATCACTTGCAGCAATATTGGTGGCCTTTGTACTGATTCAAGTTCGCCTGATACCTGGTGTGCCTGATGCAATTACGCGTCAACCATACATTTCCCCTGTGTATGCAGCGCTAGTTGCATTTGCTTTAGCTAATGTTCCATTTAGTACATTCCTTGGGAACTTTCTTGAAATGCGTTTCTTCAAGCGAGTCGCAACACTTTCATTTGGTATGTATCTGTGGCATTACATGATTATGCAGATATTGCAGGTAAAAATGGATTCAACTTATTACTATTATGGAACAATTGATTTAGGTCATTGGGCTGATACAACGCTTATTGTTATTTTGCTTACTTGGTTCTTCGCCGAGATTAGTTGGAGATTCTTTGAGTCACCAATTCTGCGTAAGAGCCGCACGAATATTGCAAAAAGAGAAGCGCGTCAGTTACCGTCTTTGTAGACAATAACGTTATTACGCTTTCGTGTAGCTAGAGCTTTAGGTGGATTAGCATCAATGAGCGCATCAACTTCTATGCGTAATTTCGCTACTTCTAGCGCCATATTTGCCATAGCGGATTCAAGTTCGATGATGCGTTTGATGCCTGCGTGATTAATACCTTCGCCAACTAAACGGCCGACCATTCGCAGCGATGCAATGTCGCGCAATGAATAACGACGGTTTCTGCCTTCGGTGCGCTCTGGTGAAACTAAACCTAAGCGATCATATTGACGCAAAGTTTGTGGGTGCAGACCAGAAAGTTCGGCAGCAACAGAGATTACATAGAGACCAATATCGTCTTTGATCTCTGAATCTTCTGGTTCGAGTGTCATATGGAAGCCTTGGTTACAAACTCAGCGCGTACATCAATATCTTGCGTCTCTTTGGCAAATGCCTTGAGCGCTTCGGCAGCTTTACCATCGATGCGCTGTGGCACTTGGACTTCGACAGTGACAAGTAAATCACCAGTTGTTGAACCCTTTGATATTCCACGACCTTTTACGCGAAGTACGCGACCATTTGGAGTACCAGGTGCAAGTCGAACAGTTACATCATCACCAGAGAGAGTTGGGACTTTGATATCTGCACCAAGGGCGGCTTCAGTGAAAGTAACTGGTAACACGATTGTAAGGTTTTCGCTCTTGCGAGAAAAAATTGGATGTGGTTTTACATGGAGCAAAATAAAAAGATCACCAGGGCCTGCTTCGCCTTGTGCACCTTTTCCTTTGACTCGAATTTTCGCGCCATCGTTGACGCCTGCTGGTACGCGCGCAGTTACATTCTGAGGAACTCCGCGCTCAGAAGTTAGTTTCAAATCAAGCGTTGTTCCAAAAACAGATTCGCGAAAAGTGATTGTTGCCTCTGTTTGTAAATCCTGACCTTTGCGGGGACCACGACGCCCTCCTCCACCAAAGAGATTCGCAAAAATATCTTGCGGATTTCCTCCGCCAAATAAATCGTTGAAATCTCCGCCTTGAAAGTTCTGCCCACCTTGAGGTGCGCGAAAACCGCCGCGTTCAAAGAGTGAGCGCGCTTCATCATATTCGGCGCGCTTTTTAGCATCAGAGAGTATTTCGTAAGCTTCCGAGACTTCCTTGAATTTTTCTTCGCGGACTGAATCTCCCTTTGTCTTATCAGGGTGTAATTCACGCGCCAATGTGCGGTATTTCTTCTTTATTTCATCGGCT
>CAIOIJ010000021.1 GCA_903858325.1 uncultured Actinomycetes bacterium | reverse complement strand
TAACGCTCCAATGGCAGTAATCGAAGTTCTAACTGAGAAAGATAACTAAGTCTGACTTAGTAAATTTGAAATGACGGAACCCACTCTCTACCCAGAGAGTGGGTTTCTTCGTTTAAGGCTTGATATTGCTTACGATGGAACGAATTTTTCTGGTTGGGCAAAACAACCAGATCGACGCACATGCCAAGAGTTACTTGAAAGCACTATTTCAAAAATTGCCAGAGTAAAAGTTGAAACTGTAGTTGCAGGACGTACTGATGCAGGAGTGCATGCAACGGGACAAGTTGTTCATGTCGATGTTCCAGAGAAACTAGATTTAGAAGATCTTACATACCGCATCAATAGAATCATGGATGAAGATCTTCGCATCACTAAAATAAGTATTGCCCCACCAGCATTTCATGCCCGTTTTAGCGCGCTACGTCGCAGCTATACCTACAAAATTCTCGACAATAATCAGGTAATCCCACCACTAAATCGCGCCGATGTAGCGCCTTGGTATCGAACACTGAATGTAGATCTACTCAACGAGGCATCAGCGCTCTTACTTGGCTCTAATGATTTCGCCGCCTTCTGCAAATTCCGAGAAGGCAGCACAACGATTAGAAATCTTGAAAAATTCTCATGGATTCGCGATTCCAATGGCTTTCTTATTGCAGATGTTGCAGCCGATGCATTCTGTTATTCAATGGTGCGCAATTTAGTAGGCGCAGTTGTCTGTGTTGCAGATGGTCGATTCAAGCCAGAGTGGGTCGCAACGACGCTAAAGAATCGAGAGCGAATCTCAGATTCCCTGGTATTTCCAGCACGAGGTCTCACCCTCTATAAAGTGGATTATCCGCCCGATTCAGAGCTGCTGGAGAGGGTGAAAATCACCGTGGCAAAGCGGGAAAGTGAGTCAGATTAGGCGATTTTGACCCCTTGCCCTGTCACAGGTACCCTTACCCTCTGCACTCAATAGAGCGCTTAGCACCATGAATATCCCCGAAGTAACTGATTAGAAATAGAAGGTAGGCAAGAGCGTGCGTACATATAGTCCTAAAGCAGGAGATGCTGTCCATAACTGGCATGTCATCGATGCACAAGATGTGGTCTTAGGCCGTCTTGCAACACATGCTGCCGTTCTACTTCGCGGAAAGCACAAACCAACATTTGCACCACACATGGATATGGGTGACTTCGTCATCGTAATCAATGCAGAGAAGATTGCACTTTCAGGAAATAAAACAAAGCAGAAGTGGTCACACCAACACTCTGGTTTCCCAGGTGGTTTAACTTCAACTGTCTACGGTGAATTGATTGAGAAGCACCCAACACGCGCTGTTGAAAAAGCGATCAAGGGTATGTTGCCAAAGAATCGTCTTGGAAAAGTTATTGCATCAAAGCTAAAGGTGTATGCAGGTCCAGAACACCCACATGCTGCACAAGCACCAAAGCCATATGTTTTCGAGCAAGTTTCCCAGATCGTTAAGTAAAGAGAGAGAAAATATAAATGTCAGAAAATACTGTTATTGACGATCTAGATGGCGTTGAAGCACCGACTTCATACACATCATCAACACCAGCTCCTGCAACAAACCGTCCAGCAATCAAAGCACCAGGTTCAGGTACTGGTCGCCGTAAAGAAGCTGTTGCACGCGTTCGCTTAGTACCAGGTACTGGCCGTTGGGTTGTAAATGGCAAGACTCTCGAAAATTATTTCCCTAACAAGGTTCACCAACAATCAGTGTCAGAACCATTTCGCACAGTTGGTGCAGAGAATGCATACGATGTTTTTGCACGCATCAACGGTGGTGGAGTTTCCGGTCAAGATGGTGCACTTCGCTTAGGTGTTGCTCGTTCACTCAATCAAATTGATGAAGAAGCAAACCGTCCAGCACTTAAAAAAGCTGGATTCCTTTCACGCGATGCACGTGTTATCGAGCGCAAGAAGTACGGCCTAAAGAAGGCACGTAAGCGTTCGCAATACAGCAAGCGCTAATCCACATTTCAGTAAAGGAGTTCCAATGGCACTCTTTGGTACCGATGGAATCCGTGGTCTTGCTAATCGCGATTTAACAGTAGAACTCGCACTCGATTTAGCCGTTGCTGCTGCACATGTTCTCGTTGAAAGTTCATCAAATAAGGATCATCGTCCAACTGCAATTGTTGGCCAAGATTCACGCGCCTCGGGAGAATTTCTAGAAGCAGCTGTTGTTGCTGGCCTAACGAGTGCAGGGATCAATGTCTATCGCGTTGGCGTATTACCTACTCCTGCAATTGCACATTTAGTTGCCGAATCAAAAGCTGATCTAGGCGTCATGATTAGCGCTTCACATAATCCAATGCCCGATAACGGAATCAAACTTTTTTCACGTGGCGGCGGAAAGCTCGATGATGCAATTGAAGGTCGCATCGAAGCGCGCATGGGTGAAGATTGGCAACGTCCAACAGGACGCGGTGTAGGCCGTGCGATAAATGATGAGACTGCAATCGAGCGTTACCTCAAACATCTTCAATCATCGGTTTCAACGCCACTGACGGGAATTACTGTCGTGGTTGATTGCGCCAATGGCGCAGCATCTTTTGTTGCCCCCGAAGCCCTGCGTCGCGCCGGTGCAAAAGTAATTGCTATCGCAAATACACCTGATGGCTGGAATATCAATGATGGTGTTGGTTCAACTCACTTAGCGCATCTACGTTCTGCAGTACTCGAACACGGAGCAAATCTTGGAATCGCACACGATGGCGATGCTGATCGTTGTTTAGCTATTGATGCAACTGGCGCCGAAGTCGATGGCGATCACATACTTAGCATTTTGGCTAAGAGTTTCAAATCTCGCGGAATGCTCAAAGGAAATACCGTAGTTGGAACCGTAATGAGCAATCTTGGATTTATGCATTCTATGAAAGATGCTCAAATCGATGTAGTAACAACTGCAGTTGGCGATCGTTATGTTTTAGAGACGATGATTGAAAAAGATTATGCACTTGGTGGCGAACAATCTGGCCATGTAATTATGAGAGATTATGCAAATACAGGCGATGGAATATTGACTGCGCTGCAATTGATCCAAGAGATGGTTCGTTCAGGAAAAAGCCTTGCCGAACTTGCAGCTTCAATGGTTCGCTTTCCACAAGTTCTAATCAATGTAAAAGATGTTGCGAAAGAGAAGCTCGAATCTTCGGTTGCAATTGCGGCGGCAGTAAAGAAGGCAGAGCAAGAATTAGGAAGTAATGGTCGAGTTTTATTGCGTGCATCTGGCACTGAATCACTTGTAAGAGTGATGGTTGAAGCACAGAGTGATAACATCGCCTCTAAGATTGCACGAGAGCTTGCAGATATAGTCAAAGCCGAACTGGGGTAATAAAAATGTGCGGAATTGTGGGATACACAGGTCCACAATCTGCCGTAGTTCCACTTATTGAAGGTCTGCGTCGCCTTGAATATCGAGGATATGACTCTGCAGGAATTGCGCTGGGAACTTCGGGAACTCTCTTCATTGAAAAACGCGCAGGCAAGTTAGTAAATCTTGAAGAATCCCTCGATGAAACTCTTCCCGTTGTTCATTCAGGGATTGGCCATACACGTTGGGCAACTCATGGTGGGCCCACTGATCGCAATGCGCACCCTCATGTAGATAACGAAGGCAAGCTAGCCGTTATTCACAATGGAATTATTGAAAATTACTCACAGCTCAAAGCCGAACTTGAAGCACGTGGGCATACATTCAAATCCGAAACTGATACCGAATCAGTTGCACATTTACTGAGCGATCTGCGCAAAGAACATAATGGCAATCTCACCGAGGCAATGCGCGCAGCCGTCAAACTATTACGCGGCTCATTTACGCTTCTTGCAATTCATGCCGATGCACCTGAAGTAATTGTTGGAGTCCGTCGTAACTCTCCCTTGGTAGTTGGATTAGGTGATGGCGAAAACTTCATGGCATCTGATGTCGCCGCCTTCATTGAATATACAAAGCGTGCTGTAGAGCTTGGCCAGGATGAAGTCGTAACAATTACTCCAACATCAATTTTGATTACAGACTTAGATGGAAAAAAAGTTGAGCCAAAGGAATACAAAATTTCCTGGGATGCAGCTGCCGCACAAAAAGGCGGCTTCACCCACTTTATGCTCAAGGAAATTTTTGAGCAACCAAAAGCCGTTGCCGATACTCTGATTGGCCGCCTCAGCGACAATAAGCAAATTGTTTTAGATGAAATACGTATGAGCGCAGCTGAGATCAAGAGTCTCAACAAAATTTTAGTAATTGCATGCGGTACTGCTTATCACGCTGGAATGATTGCAAAGTATGCAATTGAAAAATGGGCAAAGATTCCGGTAGAAGTAGAGATCGCAAGCGAATTTCGATATCGCGATCCCATCATTGATAAAGACACTTTAGTAATAGCTATTTCGCAATCGGGCGAAACCATGGATACCTTGATGGCAATTAGGCATGCTAAAGCTGCAGGTGCTCGAGTTCTAGCGGTGTGTAATACAAACAGTTCTACGATTCCACGCGAATCGGATGCAGTGCTTTACACGCATGCTGGTCCAGAAATTGCGGTTGCATCGACTAAAGCATTTCTGACTCAAGTAATTGCTATTTATCTAATTGGTTTGCATCTTGCTCAAGTACGCGGCGTTATGCAAGATGTAGAGGTCGCAAATCTCTATTACGAGATGTTAGAACTACCTGGAAAAATTGAGCAGATTCTTGAAACCGTCGAACCAATTCGCACACTTACTCGAAGCTTTGCGCAATCCGAATCCGTACTTTTCCTTGGTAGAAATATTGGTTTCCCTGTAGCGCTAGAAGGTGCACTCAAACTAAAAGAGTTGGCATATATGCATGCCGAAGGCTTTGCAGGCGGCGAACTCAAGCACGGCCCTATCGCACTCATTGATCAAGGAACTCCAGTCATAGCGATATTGCCAGCCAGTCACGAACATGCATTAGATGAAAAAATGTTGAGCAATATTCAAGAGGTAAAGGCACGAGGTGCGCGAGTCATTGTTATCGCTCAAGAGAGCGATGAAGTTGTTGGCGCAGAGCACATAATTCGAATCCCACATGCCTCTTCAATTTTCCAACCAATCTTGGCGACAGTTCCACTGCAAGTTTTTGCATACGAGATGGCAATTTGCCGTGGCAACGATGTCGACCAACCTCGTAATTTGGCTAAATCTGTAACGGTTGAATAAGTGCAACAAATAGCTCAGCAACGTAAAGCTCAATTTAATCGGGCACTCCGATGGTCAATTCTGCCTTTCATTGGTTTCCTCTTTATTACTCTGCAAGTTCTGCGCACTGGAGCACTCATCACATGGGATGAAAAAATCAATAGAACTCCACGCCCACGTTTCGATGGACTCTCGGGTTTTCTCTTACGTCGCATTGATGATTTAGGTTTGCGTTGGCTAACCGCAACCGTTCTATTACTAGCTGCTGCATATATTGCTTATAAATTCAAAACTTGGCGTCCTCTCAATTTAGCGTTACTTTCTTTGATCGCCCTCAATCTCATTGTGGGAACTTTCAAATTGCTTCTTGGTCGCACGAAACCGCGTCTGGGTATTGATCTCATCCACGCGGGTGGAATGTCATACCCAAGTGGACATGCCTCTAATGCAGTTTTATCGTGGGGGATTCTGGCCTATTTGATTTATCGCTATGCAAAAGTTGATAGATATCAAGGTCGTTTAGCATCGGCTGCAGTCGTGCTCATTTCATTGACCATATGTATCGTTTCTTTGATTCGTCACACGCATTGGTTTACTGACCTACTTGCGGGGCTATTCATAGGTACATCTATTCTTATCGCTGTGATTGCAGTTGACCGTTACGTGCCCTCGAAGAGTCAACTCTCATGATTGATGGAATTGGAATTGATGTAGTAGATATTGAGCGCTTCAAATCTTCACTTGATCGCACGCCGGGTTTGATTGAAAAACTCTTTACAGAAAATGAACGCTCAAAGCCCCTTGCATCTCTTGCGGCTCGTTTTGCCGCGAAAGAAGCTCTAGCTAAAGCACTTAGTGTCGGTAAAGGTTTGCCCTGGCACGATGCCGAAATTCTTAACCTAGAGAGTGGCAAACCAGTTTTTCTTTTTCGTGGAGAAATCGCAGAGATTATTGATGGAGCCGATGTCCATCTCTCGCTATCGCATGATGCTGGAATAGCATCAGCCATGGTTATTGTGGAGCGCAACTAATGCAAAATCGCGCAGAGGCACATATCAATTTGCAAGCAATTAGCCGCAATGTTGAGCGACTAAAGAAAACGGCTGGCACTGATTTATTAGCTGTTGTGAAAGCAGATGCATATGGTCACGGCCTACTAGAAGTTTCAAAGACTGCTTTGTTGGCCGGAGCTGATTGGCTAGGTGTAGCACTTCTAGAGGAAGCAATAACTTTGCGTAAAGCAGGAATAACTGCACCAATTCTTGCCTGGTTAGTTCCACCAGGATCTGATTTTCAATTGGCGCTGACCCACAGTATTGATATTGCAATATCTTCCATCGAAGCTTTTGAACAAATATCAAAACTCAATGGCAAAGCGCGGGTACATATTGAAGTAGATACCGGCATGACTCGTGGAGGGTTTTTGGATGAATGGCAAGAATTTCTACGTTCAGATTTTTCTACAGTAGAAGTTGTTGGTTTCTTTTCACATTTCGCGCGTGCGGATGAACCTAAAGAGAAGCAGAACCGCGATCAAGTTACACGATTCAATGCCATGTTATTAGAACTTGAGGCAGTCGGTGTTCGACCACCAGTGAAACATTTATCAAATTCTGCTGCTACGTTAGCTGATCATGCATCAGCGTTATCAATGGTGCGTACAGGTATTGCAATGTATGGACTTACTCCGGATACACGAATGGGCAGCAGCGATTCTTTCGGGCTTGTGCCAGCAATGACACTGCGCGCAAAATTGCATTTAGTAAAAAATGTTCCAGCTGGTTCACCTGTTGGTTACGGCGCAACAGAAGTAACAACTAGAGATACGCGTTTAGGTGTCGTAGCGATGGGTTATGCCGATGGGATTCCACGTATTGCACGTAATGCGGGTGTAGTTTTTGATGGAGTGCGTGCACCAATTATTGGACGTGTCTCAATGGATCAATTTGTTGTCGACCTCGGTCCCGAATCTTCTGCTCAATCAGGGGATTGGGTTACGGTTTTTGGTGTTGATGGGTACACGGCAGATGATTGGGCACTTGCTTCGCAAAGCGTAAATTATGAAATAGTTACCCGAATCGGTCCTCGCGTGCCTAGAATCTACGATCATGGATAAGCGCGAAACAGTTTTATCGATTAAGAACCTCACCATCAATTTTGGTGGCTTGAAAGCTCTCGATGATGTTTTCCTCGATATCGCGCCTAACCACGTTGTTGCACTTATAGGTCCCAATGGAGCTGGCAAGACAACTCTATTTAATGCAATATCTGGATTAGTAAAACCAAATGCAGGCGAAATTTCCTACGATGGAAAATCAATCAAATGGCCAAAGCCTTCGCAGTTAGCTGGTTACGGAATCGCGCGCACACTCCAGGGCGTAGGTTTATATAGCGGCCTCACTGTTTTAGAAAATGTCATGATGGGCGCCGATAAGAATCGCAACTCTTTCTTTATCAAAGACATGCTCGGGCTCTCATCATCAAATGAAGGATCTCTCAAAGATCGGGCGATGGATGCACTCGCATGGGCTGGCGCTGCTGATCTGTATGACCTATCACCCAGTGAACTTACTTATCCTGATTCGAAGAGAGTTGCGCTTGCACGCGCACTTGTAATGCAACCAAAACTTTTATTACTTGATGAACCAGCTGCAGGTTTGGGACAAGATGAAATTGATAATTTAGCGAAATTAATAAAAGATCTAAAGCGTAAGTGTGCAATTTTGATTGTGGAACACCACGTAGATTTCGTTAGTCATATTTCTGATGAAGTTTATGTACTCAATTTTGGAAAAGTTATTGCTAGCGGTGATTTCAATACCGTCAAACGCGATCCAGCAGTGGTGGCCGCTTATCTGGGTACCGATTCAAGTTCACATGGCGGCCAGCTCTAATGCTTGAAATCAAAGATTTAGTTACCGAATACGGCAGCGTCAAAGCCCTCAACGGAGTCACGCTCTCTGCACATGAAGGAAAAATCACCACAGTTATCGGCGCTAATGGTGCAGGCAAGAGCACGTTGCTTCGCACTATTTCGGCGCTAGAACATCCACGCTCTGGCTCTATAACCTGGAAGCAAAAATCAATTGTTGGTTTATCTCCTGAAAATATTGTCAGACTCGGCATTGCCCATGTCCCAGAAGGGCATGCAGTAATTTCAGAGTTGAGCGTCGAAGAAAATATATCTATGGGTGCGCTTTTTAGAATGCGTAGTAATAAGAGTGATGTAAAGAAAGCTACGCAAGAAATGTATGAACTTTTTCCGCGTCTTGATGAGCGGAAGAAACAATTAGCTGGTTCGCTATCTGGTGGAGAGCGCCAGATGCTGGCAATTAGTAGAGCCCTTGTTTCACGCCCATCACTCTTACTCTTAGATGAACCATCTCTCGGGCTAGCGCCATTGGTCGTAGAACAAATCATTCAAACTGTAAATGATTTATGTAGAAATACAGGGCTGACGGTTTTGCTCGTTGAACAAAACGCTAATACCGCCCTGAGCGTTGCAGATCATGGAGTTTTATTATCGCTAGGCACCGTTGTTGCTGATTTGCCTGCAGCACAAATGAAGGCAGATGTTGCATTACGCGCTGCCTATTTGGGGTACTAATGGATATTTTCTTATCTGCAATATTTTCGGGAACATCCCGTGGCGCTATCTACGCCCTTGCCGCTTTGGGGTTAGTGCTTGTGTGGCGCGGTGCAGGTGTTGTGAACTTTGCACAAATGGGTCAAGCAATGTTTTCAACCTACATAGCTTCAACGCTTATTGCTCATAATTATTCGTATTGGATCGCCTTTATTGTTGCGCTTATCTCGGGCGGCGCACTTGGCGCGTTAGTCGATCTCGCAGTGATGCGTCCACTGGGCAGAAAAAGAAGTTCAAGTTTTCTAGATAGCCCTGCAATGCGATCTACAGTTCCAGTTATAGCTTCCCTTGGAATTCTTGGAGTGTTGCAAGCAGCTGCGGGAATTATTTGGGCAGCAGAAGAACGTGGATTTCCAACACCAGTAAATTCTTTAGGTTTGGTAATCGGTGGAAAGTCGATGCCATTTACTGCTTTCGATCTCTTTGTCATGGGCATTGTATTTCTGACTCTTGCTGCAACAACATATTTTTTCAAGGGCACGGGTATGGGTCTTGCGATGCGAGCTAGCGCACTGAATCCAGAAGTTGCACGATTGAGCGGTATTCGTATTGGTTTTGTTCGCACCCTTAGTTGGACTATTTCGGGGGTCGCTTCCTCACTCGCAGGTTTATTAGTAACACCGAGTGCAAATCTTTCGCCCAATACGCTTGATTTGATTTTGATTATCGGCTTTACCGCAGCAGTTGTGGGCGGCCTTGATAGTTTGTTGGGTTCGGTTATCGGTGGCTTTGCACTCGGTTTACTTATTTCATTCGTCAACGTCTATGACGCACCTGAAGATATTTTCTTAGCAATCTTGATTGTCTTGCTCACGGTTTTAATTATTAGACCTCAGGGAATATTGGGTAGCAAGGGGGTTCGACGTGTCTAAAGAATCTTCGTATGGCAGAAAGAATCTACTTATCTCTATTGTTTTTGCTGCACTCATTTTTTTCTTATCCATAAAGCTTGATCCATACAACCAAGGACAGCTCGCAGTAGCGCTCATGATGTTTATTGGAATTCTTTCAATTGTTTTGCTTACGGGTGCATCAGGACAAATCTCACTGGGTCAAGGTGCGCTTATGGCTGTTGGTGGATTCGCAGCTGCGCTTTCGATTCTCAATCTTGGATTTTCAATTTGGTTTGCGATTATCGCTGCAGTATTAGCAGCACTTGTTGCCGGCTTGTTACTAGGTATTGCCGCAGCCCGTTTATCTGGTCCTTATTTAGCTGGTACAACACTTGTCATTGCACTCGCAATTCCATCGCTTGCAACAAGATTTGATTCAGTTTTTGCGGGAGATGTTGGCTTGAATATTGATTTTGGAAACCCACCAGGTTGGCTAACTTCACTCATGGGCGAAGTGGGTTACGAACAGTGGCAGTTACTTGCCACCTTGCCATTTGCTGCCCTTGCACTTTTCTTCACTGCAAATATTTTGAGTTCGCGCACTGGTCGAAGTTGGCGAGCGCTTCGCGATCATGAAATTGCAGCATCACTTGCCGGCGTAAAGATTTCGGAAACAAAAATATTTGTTTTTGTCATTAGTTCAGGTTTTGCTGGCCTTGCAGGTGTTCTCTATGGGCTTCGCGGCATTGTTGGCCCAAGTGTTTATCCAATTTCACTTTCATTAATGCTTCTCACTGGCGCGGTATTAGGTGGAATTCGAAGTATCATCGGTGCGCTCATCGGTGCAATTCTTGTTGTCTTTCTTCCAGATCTCATTGAGTGGCTCATGGGCTTTCTTTCGCCATCAGAACAAGTCGCTAACTACTTACCAGCGATGATTTCTAGCCTTTTGCTCATCCTTACCGTGGTTCTCAACCCTGGTGGGATTGCCGCCGGCCTGCACCACAAGAAGCGCCGCCACTAAGGAAAATTGCCCTCTACAGTCGGTGTTTCGTTCATTTCTTATTCACTTTGAAGGGCCTGCATGTTAGGTTGAGGCGGTTCTGGGTCGCCTGTGACCCGGCTACTGGGTAGCTCACCCTCGTGCTACTACTCAGTAAACTGCAAAAGAAAGAGTGAACGCAGTGGAAAAAAGAAATACATTCTCTCCTCTGACTCGCAGAGGAATGTTGGCAATCGTTGCCGGAGTTGCGGTTAGCTCACTAGCTATCACTGCTCTGCCAGCTACAGCCGCGAGCGATCCTGGTGTAAGCGCTACCGAAATTGTTCTCGGTATGCAATTACCACAATCAGGCGCAGCTAGCCCTGGTTACAACAAGGTCGATGATGCTGCTCGTGCATATTTTGACTATGTAAATTCAAAAGGTGGAATTTATGGTCGCAAGGTACGCCTTGTGGTCAAAGATGATCAGTACAAGGCAGGTCTGACTGTCTCAAGTGCTTCATCACTTATCAATAAAGATAAGGTCTTTGCATTTTTCGGAAGCATTGGAACCCAGACACATATCTCAGTAATCGGAGATCTCAATCGTCGTGGAATTCCTGACCTATTCGTAAATAGTGGTTACAGCGGTTTCTACACAGATCCAACGCTCTATCCAAATACATTTGGCGGCCTTGGAACATATGTTGTTGAATCAAAGATTGTTGGAAAGTATCTCAAAGATACATACCCAACAAAGAAGATTGGTATTTTGTACCAAACTGACGACTTTGGTCGCAATGCCCTTGCTGGCTTTACTTCACCAACATCTGGACTCACATTTGAAGCCAAGAAAACTGCAGTGAACTTCATTGCAGGAACCCAAGGCTCTGTCGGTCTTGCAAGCCAACTTACAGCTCTGAAAGCAAATGGAGTTGAAATTGTAATTATCGCAGCTGTTGCATCTGCAACAGCAATCGCAGTCGCAACTGCTGCGCAACTTGGTTACAAGCCAGAAAAATGGGTAGTAACTAGCGTTGGCGCAGATGCAACTACATTCCAGACAATTCTTGGATCCAAGGGCATTACACCTGCAGTTTCTGCAGGAATGCTTGCAGGAATCATTAGTGCATCACATGCTCCATCACCTGGCGAAGCCACAGATGAGTATGTAACTGCATTCAAGAAGATCAATGATGATTTCAATAAGGGCCCAGATAAGCGTTGGGATAACAACGTTCTTCAAGGAATGAACATTGCTTATATGGCTACATCAGCCCTATTCGGTGCTGGCAAGAACTTGACTCGTAAGGGACTTGTTTCTTACATCGAAAATAATGGTTCAAAGATTGGAAGCGCAGCGCTTTCACCTGTGACCTTCTCTAGAACTACTCACGAAGCTTTCAATAGCTTCTGGATTGGTGCTTATGACGGCGCAACTGTCTTGAAGCCAATCAGTGGCACACGTGTCCTATACACAACTGATTCAGGTACTGGACCAGTAACTGTTTCAAATTATGTGCGTCCTGCATTACCTGTAGACGCGATTTCGAAGGGTGCATAAGCAACCATGAAAACAATATCAATGCGTAAGTTCGTAGCAACTCTTGGTGCAGCTGCACTCATTGTTGGCGGAACAGTCACACTTATTCCTTCAGCAAATGCTGCAGATCCAGTAGTTGAAACAACAACTGGCAAGCTTGCAAATGGTGCTGCTTATCTCATGAAGGTGCCTGCACGTTTCAACGGTACTTTCTTTGTTTGGAACCATGGATTCCGTCCATCATTTCCATACCCTGGCTACACAGTTCCAACTGGAGTTGAAGAGCTAACGCCTTACAGCGCTAATCTCAAAGCAGATGTGACTGCACAAATGCTCAAAGCCGGTTATGGAGTTGCTGCATACGATCGCGTAACTGCTGGCATGCATGGTTGGAACACTGCTGAGAGCGTAGAAATGCTCAAAGATATGGTTGATACAGCCCGCGCTAAATACACAAATATTAAGAAAGTTGTTGTGTATGGATCATCAGGTGCAGCACCAGTTATCAATCAATTCATTGAAAAGTATCCAGATAAGGCCGATGCTGTTGGCTTGATGGCAGGACTTACAACTCCATCAGCTGCAATTCAGTCACTCTGCGATTACTTCTACCTCTTGAGCGTTTTCGCTGATCCAACTATCAAGGGTTGCGCAGCATTCGGCGTTGCAAAGGGACCTGCAGGACATATGGCAGCTCTTGGCGAACTCCAGAAAGTTGCAGCACTTCTTACAGCATGGAGCAAGGATCTTGGCGCTAAGCCACTTGCTTACCCTGCACCACTAGCTGCTTCAGGAATTCCACAACGTTCAGCACTCCTTCTTTCAGGATTGATCGTTGGAATTCCAACAAAGAGCGCGCACATGGATGGCATTACAACTTCTGCAGTAATTCCTGAACAGAGCATTAATGCAACAGTTGCAATTCTTGAAAACTCAGGTGAAGCACTTGGTACTGGAACACTTGCTGGCCAAGCTATTGGCGAACTCACAGGCGCAGGATTCTATGACAACACCAAGACAGATTGGTCAGCACTTCTTAGTGCAGCCGATTCTGGTCGTTATAACTTGGGTCTATCTGGTGATGATGCAATTGCAGGAATGCTTGGCGTTCTCAGATTGATGCCACGCGTCAAGGGCGATCCTGCTGCAATGGCAAAGTTTGCAGCACTAGACAAGATCAATTACACATCAGATAAGCCAACAATCTTGCTTTCAAATGAAGCAGATCGTCTTGTCTTTGCAGGGAATAGCGCCTTGTATGTTGCAAATGCACAAGCTTCATACAAAGCACGTCTTGCTAAATACAAAGCTGGAACAGGTACTAAGCCAGTGTGGAACACACTTGCTTTGTATGCACTTACTCCAGAGACCTACACCAAGTACACAGATGCAGGCCTTCCTGATTTCACTGCTCCAGCAGCAGAGTCAGGTGTTGGTCACCAATCCTTTACAGAAGCTCAAATGATGGGCTGGGTAAAGTTATTGGCACAATCTGCGAAAACAGGTAAGGCTCCAAGTAAGGCATTTGTTGCCTCATCAATCTTTGCCAAGATTGATCCCAACTTGAATGCAGATCCTGACTTCCTACCAACTCTTTTGAAATATAAGAGCTAAGTAGAAAGTATCAAGAGCAGGGCTTCGGGAAACCGGGGCCCTGCTCTTTTTTCTTTGCCGATACCCTTAGCCCATGATCTCTGTTGAAACACCTGCGCAGATGCACGCACTCGGGGTGCGTATCGGTGCATCACTCAAAGCCGGAGATCTCATTCTTATCAATGGCCCACTGGGTGCAG
This sequence comes from uncultured Actinomycetes bacterium, assembly GCA_903858325.1. Classification (GTDB taxonomy): domain Bacteria; phylum Actinomycetota; class Actinomycetes; order Nanopelagicales; family Nanopelagicaceae; genus Planktophila. Next base: position 1,405 of record CAIOIJ010000021.1, on the reverse strand, counting down.
GAAAAACTGTCCTGGCACAAGGTATTGGTGAAGCGCTAGGTCATAGCGATATTACTTCGCCCACTTTCGTAATTTCTCGAGTACATAGAGGCGCACTCTCGCTGATTCATGTTGATGCGTACCGTTTAGTGGATTCTGAAAATCCAAATCTTTATTTAGATGATCTTGATCTTGATTCCCAACGCGAAAGTGCAGTAATAGTTATCGAATGGGGTGGGGATGAATCGGCTCGACTCGATGACGAACGCCTTGAAATATTTATTGATCGCAGTGAGGAAATACGAAAAGTAAGTGCCACAGGTATTGGCCCTCGCTGGCAAGGATTTACATTATGAGTTCATCACTTGTTATTGATACCTCAACAAATCGAACAATCGTTGGAATCGTTGCAGAAGAAAAACTTATCTGGAGTGGTCATCGCGATGGTGCAACTGCGCACGGACCATCACTTCCTCAATTAGTTTCCGAAGCTATCGCTACGCACACAATAGATAGAGTAATTGTTGGAATGGGACCTGGTCCGTTTACGGGACTGCGCGTAGGTATTGCATTCGCACACACATTTGCACGTGCTCGCAATATTGCAGTCATAGGCATTTGTTCACTCGATGCCATTGCAGCGCAAGTAGATGAGAAAGATTTTATTATTGCAACCGATGCTCGTCGTAAAGAATGGTATTGGGCTCGCTACACAAAGGGAGTTCGTAGTGGAGAACCTGCAGTGAGCTTCCCCGCCGATGTTGAAAAACTGAGTTTGCCTATTCACTTTGGCCTTTTCCCAGATTTAGTCGCCATGACAAAACTAGCATCGCAGGCCTCAATTACTGAACCAATGTATTTACGTCGCCCAGATGCAGTTGCAACGGCGGATCGCACATGATTATTTACCGTGAAGCCACCGCTCTTGATATTCCAGTGCTGACATCAATGGAAAAAACACTTTTCCCTGATACACCGTGGTCGACCGCGCAATTTAAAGAAGAGTTTGCAGGGGTGCCACGCACTCGCTATTTTTGCGTTGCACTCGATAGCGAGAAGATCATTGGTTATGCAGGAGTCATGGTGATCGCACCCGGTGTCGAGGCAGACATACTCACTGTTGGCGTGCTTGATTCATATAGAAAACAAGGCATAGGACGCGCCTTTATGGATCAACTCGAAAGATGGTCACTACAACGCCAAGCTCCAGCAATGATGCTCGAAGTCGATGTTGAAAATATTGCCGCAGTTGCACTCTATGAAAGCTTAGGTTATTCAAAGATATCTACCCGAAAAGATTATTACGGACCATTACTCGATGCCTTTGTAATGCGTAAAGAGTTGGTGAGCGCATGAGCCAACCAATAGTTCTAGGAATTGAAACATCTTGCGATGAAACTGCAATCGGAATTGTTCAGGGTCGCAC
>CAIOIJ010000020.1 GCA_903858325.1 uncultured Actinomycetes bacterium | reverse complement strand
TCATTGCCCTCAATGTTTTAGTAGAGGCAAAAACAAAGCCATCGGTAATGGTCGAAGCAGTTCTTGAGCAGTCAGGTCTATTAGCTGAACTTGCAAATAGTGTCGACCCACAAGATGAAGTTCGTGTTGAGAATATGAAAGAACTCTTAGCTGTGTGTATGGAATATGAAGAACGTCCTATTGAAGAATTAGGTGAAGATGAAGAGATTTCACTAGCTGGATTCTTAGAGAAAGTCTCACTTGTAGCCGATGCAGATGAAATTCCTGAAGGCGAGGATCATGGTGGAGTTGTAACGCTTATGACACTTCACACTGCTAAAGGTTTGGAATTTCCAACTGTTTTTCTCACCGGTATGGAAGATGGAATTTTTCCGCACTCACGAACTCTTGGCGAGAAAGATGAAATCGAAGAAGAGCGACGACTTGCATATGTTGGTCTCACTCGTGCACGTGAGCGACTTTATATTTCTCGAGCAGAATATCGTTCCTCTTGGGGAGCGCCAACGTATAACCCAGCATCTCGTTTCTTAGATGAGATACCTGAAAATCTAATTGAATGGCGCAATGCTGCATCGGCTTCGTTATCACCTTCATTAGTGCGAAAAACAAGAACAGTCACCGCTCCACCTCCACGAGCAACTGGTAAGAAAATAAATTCAATTGAATTGGCTGTAGGGGAGCGTGTGTCACATGACACATTCGGCCTCGGTACGGTTGTGGCAATCGCAGGCGAAGGGGAGAAGGCTGAGGCCACAATAAATTTCGGTCAGTATGGCGAGAAGCGTTTGCTCTTGCGTTATGCACCCGTTGAAAAGCTCTAGGATTAGGCTCTTCGTACATCATTTATTCGAATTGGAGTGATCCGTGGATCTCTTTGAATATCAAGCCCGTGATCTCTTTGAAAAACATGGCGTTCCAGTACTTGCCGCTGCAATTGCACACACTGCTGATGAAGCAGAAGCCGCTGCAAAAAAGATTGGTGGCAAAGTAGTTGTCAAGGCACAAGTAAAAGTTGGCGGACGCGGAAAAGCTGGCGGAGTAAAACTGGCAGAAGATCCTGCAGATGCTCGCGCAAAAGCAGATGCAATTCTTGGCATGGATATCAAAGGCCACATTGTGCGCACTGTAATGATTGCAGCGGCAGCACCAATTGAATCTGAATATTATTTAGCAATTCTTCTTGACCGATCAAATCGCACATTCTTAGTTATGGCATCAGTATCTGGCGGAATGGATATTGAAGAAGTAGCACATACAGCTCCTGAAAAATTGGCAAAGATTCCAGTATCTGCAATCGATGGAATTACCCTTGCTAAAGCGCAAGAAATTGTTAGCGCAGCTCAATTCCCAGCAGATGTTGCTGATCAAGTTGCCCAAGTTTTACTCAAGCTCTGGGTTGTCTTTCAATCAGAGGATGCAACCCTCGTTGAGGTAAATCCACTTGTAAAGACTAAAGATGGAAAAGTAATTGCCCTCGATGGAAAAGTAACTCTCGATGACAATGCAGGCTTCCGCCATCCTGATCACGAAGCTCTCATTGATCACGCAGCAACAAATGCGCTTGAAGCAGCTGCCAAGGAGAAAGATCTCAACTACGTAAAACTTGATGGCGAAGTCGGAATCATCGGTAACGGTGCTGGTCTTGTTATGAGCACACTCGATGTCGTTGCCTATGCAGGAGAAAAGCATGGCGGAGTTCGTCCCGCAAACTTTCTCGATATTGGCGGTGGAGCTTCAGCTGAAGTTATGGCAAATGGACTCTCAATTATTTTGGGCGATAAAGATGTGAAGAGTGTTTTTGTGAATGTATTCGGTGGAATAACTGCATGTGATGCAGTTGCCACAGGAATTGTTCAAGCACTTGAACTTCTAGGCGATAAAGCAACGAAACCAATCGTTGTGCGCCTTGATGGAAACAATGTTTTAGAAGGCCGTGCAATTCTCAATAAAGCTGCACACCCGTTGATCGAGCAGGCAGAAACTATGGATGGAGCAGCAAATCGCGCTGCAGAATTGGCGGCGAAGTAATGTCTATTTTTCTCAATGAATCCAGCACAGTCATCGTTCAAGGCATGACAGGTTCTGAAGGAACAAAGCACACACGTCGCATGCTCGCATCTGGCACAAAAGTTGTAGGCGGAGTTACCCCAGGAAAAGGCGGACAAGTAGTCGATATCGACGGCCACCAACTTCCAGTTTTCAATAGCGTTGCAGAAGCTATCGCTGCGACTAAAGCAAATGTTTCTGTTGTATTTGTTCCTCCAAAATTTGCAAAGGCAGCAGTAATCGATGCCATTGATGCAGCCATGCCACTTGTAGTTGTTATCACCGAAGGAATTCCAGTTCATGATTCAGCAAGTTTCTATGCACATGCGCTCGCAAAGGGAACAACGCGCATCATCGGACCAAACTGTCCAGGAATTATTAGCCCAGGTAAATCTAATGTGGGCATCATCCCTGCCGACATCACAGGTTCTGGGCCAATCGGATTAGTTTCGAAATCAGGAACTCTTACTTATCAAATGATGTATGAGCTTCGCGATATTGGTTTTAGTACTGCAGTAGGTATCGGTGGAGATCCAGTAATTGGAACTACGCATATCGATTGCCTGCGTGCTTTCCAAGATGATCCTGAAACAACTGCGATTGTAATGATTGGTGAAATTGGTGGAGATGCCGAAGAACGTGCTGCCGCATTCATTAGTGAGTATGTAACAAAGCCAGTTGTTGGTTATGTCGCAGGTTTTA
>CAIOIJ010000019.1 GCA_903858325.1 uncultured Actinomycetes bacterium | reverse complement strand
TACGGACGAGATTGGATTACAAAGATTGTTGGGGTGTGTCCAACGTCAGCACCAGTAGGCACAACAATGAGTGCCAAGGCTGCAACTTTCAAAATGAATTACGTAAATGAAAAGGCAGCTATCGATAAAGCAATCCCAATTTTTGATACTAAAACGGCAGAATCAACGTATTCGTACACTCAAGTATTCAATGGCCAAAATTCTAAAGGTTTAGCGACATCGTGCACGGTTTCACGGACCGCTTGGTTTCAAGATAGCCAGTCTTATGCGATTCGAGCCGCGCTAGTTGAGAAATATAAACTGGCAGGAGTTGCGCTATGGACTTTAGGTATGGAAGATATCTCTGCAACTAAAGCCATTCGCGCAGTGGCAAATTCTTTTGCTCCCGAGAAGATAACCAGTGCAATTACGGTAGATAAGAATGAGATTTCTTATGGAGAGTCTTTTGTTCTCACCGGTTTAGTCAGTGGCGAAGATTCGTTAGGTAAAAGTGGAATTCCAGTGATCGTCGAATACAGAAAATCTGACAAACTTCCGTGGATGCAACTCACGACACTAGTCACATCAGCTGATGGAAAATTTGCACTTCCTCTTACTTTTGCATCACTTACATATTTGCAGTTTCGGACTGAAGGTACGTGGGAAATGGCTGCCTCAGTAAGCAATCAAAATTTTGTACAAGTACGACCACACCTCTTATTGAAAGCGCCGGCTTCGATTGCTGTGGGTATGCAAAGCATGGTTTCGGGAAGCGTCCTTCCTCGCCAAGCAGGCGTGACGGTTCAATTACAAAAATGGAGCCAAGGGAAGTGGCAAAATATCTCTGTGGTTTTAGCTACTGATTCGCAAGGTAAGTTCGACCTTGTGCTCTCCGAATCCAAACGAGGTGTTTTCTCTTATCGCGTTCTCTATTTCTTTGAAGGAGATGCAACCGAAAATGGAAGTTCTGAATTTTCAGTTGTTGTGAGATAGGCAATGGTAAAAATAAAATCAAAAATCGAAGAAGAGATTCAAGCAATCTTCAATTCCGATAAGCCCTGGGTCACAATTGTTTGGGATGATCCGGTAAATCTGATGACATATGTAACGTATGTATTTATGGAACTCTTTGGATATTCAAAAGAACGTGCAACTGAACTCATGCTCAAAGTTCATAATGATGGCAAAGCAGTTGTTTCAACCGGTAGCCGCGAAGAGATGGAACACGATGTTGCCAGACTCCATGAATTTGGTCTTTGGGCAACGCTTCAACGTGGGGATCAAGCGTTATGAGCGAACCCGCAGGATTTTCTCGCCATGGCGATAATGCTTTTGTAGCTGAGTTTTCGCCCGCCGAACGCGAAGTTCTTATTAATCTGGCTGGGCAGATAATTGAATTACTGAGTGAACGCGCCGACCATGCAGATGAAGATCCACTTGCCGCAATGGTTGGTATCACTTCACATGACTCACCACCCGATGACGAAGTTTTACTTCGACTCCTGCCGAATGCATATGCAGATGGTGTTGATGCTGCTGAATTCCGACGTTATACAGAATCTGTTCTGCGAAATAAAAAGAAAGCTCATGCGATGTCTATGCGCGTACTACTAAAGAGCGCCGAAGATGGTGGCGTTGAGTTAGATCACGACAATGCAAATGCATGGTTGGGTGCAATAAATGACATTCGTTTAGCGCTAGGTGTTCGTCTCAAAGTTGAAGAACGCACGCATGATGAGTTAGAGCTCCTTGCACCCGATGATCCGCTTCGAGGTGTTTACGCCGTTTACACTTGGTTGGGTTGGTTGCAAGAGAGTTTGTTACAGGCATTGATGGATGATTCAGCAAATGAAGTCAATTGATTAGATAGTCTTACCCACCTTATGACATTGAAAATTTCGCGAGCACATGCTGATGCGCTTCTAGCGCAATCACGAGCTGAGTATCCAGATGAAGCATGTGGTGTAATCCTTGGCCCGGTTGGTAAAGATAGTGCTCTGCGTTTGAAGCCAATGATCAATGCGGCTCACTCGCCTACATTTTATGAGTTCGATCCCAAAGATTTGCTCGCTCTTTATCGCGAGATTGATGACAATGATGAAGAAATTGTTGTTATTTACCATTCCCATACCGAAACTGAGGCATATCCATCGCGCACAGATATCGCTTATGCGGGAGAACCCGGGGCTCATTACGTACTTGTTTCTACCCGCGAAGAGATTGCACCTGCAACAGAGTTTCGTTCATATCGCATTATTGATGGGGTTGTGACCGAAGAGGAAGTTTCAATTTCCGAATAACTCTATTTGCCGCAATAATTACCTTATGACAACCGCAATTGAAGTACGAATTCCAACTATTTTACGTCCTTACACAAAGGAACAGAAGGTAGTTGCTGCTAGCGGAGAAAAACTCAGTGCCGTGATTGCCGATTTAGATGTGCAATATCCTGGCCTTGGCGAAAGACTTTTAGAAAATGGAGCATTGCGACGTTTCATTAATATTTATGTAAACGATGAAGATGTTCGCTTCCTTGGTGGGCTCGAAGCTCCAGTAAAGAATGGTGACTCAATTACTATTCTGCCTGCTGTTGCTGGCGGCTAAGTAAAGGTCTGCAATTGGCGCGTTTTGATTCATTAGAAAGTTCAGTTGGAAATACACCGCTGATAGGTCTTCCGCGACTTTCCCCTGCACCAAATGTTCGCTTATGGGCAAAGATGGAAGATCGAAATCCAACGGGTTCGATAAAAGATCGCACAGCTATTGCAATGATTGATGCAGCAGAGCGAGATGGATTGCTCAAGCCAGGTGCGACTATTTTGGAACCGACAAGTGGAAATACAGGTATTTCTCTTGCAATGGTTTCAAAAGTGCGTGGTTATAAATTGATTTGCGTGATGCCTGAAAACACAAGTCCTGAACGTCGACAACTCCTTGAAATGTGGGGAGCCACAATTATTTCATCGGCTGCCGCTGGTGGTTCTAATGAAGCTGTTCGCGTCGCAAAAGAACTTGCTGCTAAGAATCCGGATTGGGTTTTTCTATATCAATATGGAAATCCAGCAAACACACTTGCACATTACGAAGGTACTGGTCCTGAAATTTTTGCAGACCTTCCAACGATTACGCACTTTGTTGCTGGTCTTGGAACAACTGGAACGCTTATGGGTGCGGGACGCTATCTTCGCGAGAAGAATCCAGATATTGCAATCATTGCGGCAGAGCCTCGTTATGGCGAAGTTGTCTATGGCTTACGAAATATTGATGAAGGCTTTGTACCAGAACTCTACGATGCATCAATTCTCACGCGCAGATTTTCTGTAGGTGCAGAAGATTCCGTCAGAAGAGTTCGTGAACTATTAGAAGTTGAAGGAATTTTTGCTGGCATTTCAACAGGTGCGATTGTGCATGCAGCCCTTGCAATCGGGAAAGAGGCGATTGCACAAGGAAAAGATGCAGATATCGCCTTTATCGTCTGCGATGCGGGTTGGAAATACTTATCTACTGGCATTTATGGCAGTGCGCACGCAGAGAAATCAATAGATGAGGCTACGCAAGGGCTAGACGATCAGCTCTGGGCATAACGTCACACGGTAGGCTTAGCAGTGTGAGTAACGCACCTATTGGAATATTCGATTCCGGAGTTGGTGGCTTAACCGTTGCTCGAGCAATATTGGATCAACTTCCAAATGAATCAACTCTCTATATCGGCGACACTGCGCGAGGTCCTTACGGCCCACGCCCACTTGCTGAAGTACGAACTTTTGCACTCGAGACTTTAGATTTCTTAGTAGAGCAAGGTGTAAAGGCAATTGTTATTGCTTGTAATACGGCAAGTGCAGCAATGCTTCGCGATGCGCGCGAGCGGTATTCGATTCCTGTCATTGAAGTTATTCAACCTGCCGTTCGGCGCGCAGTTGCTGCAACTCGAACGGGCCGCATTGGTGTTATCGGAACCAGCACAACGATTGATTCAAAGGCCTATGCAGATGCATTTGCCGCAGCTCCTCAGTTACACATTACCTCCGTTGCCTGCCCACTCTTTGTGGAGTTTGTTGAGCGCGGAGAAACTTCTGGTGAAGAAATTACGAAGATTGCTCGCCAATATTTGGAGCCAGTTATGAAAGCTGATATCGACACACTTGTTTTAGGGTGTACGCACTATCCACTTCTGACAGGCGTAATTTCCTACGTTATGGGAAATGAAGTTTCACTCGTTTCAAGTGCTGAGGAAACTGCAAAAGATCTTTATCGAGTTTTAGTCGAAAATTCATTACTGCGCGCCCCGCAAAGCACTCCTGCCACACATCGTTTCTTAGCAACGGGAGATGCCAAGGCATTTGAAGTATTGGCACGTAGATTTTTAGGGCCAGAAGTCACACATGTAGAACATCATGACAACTAAGGGGAGAAAATAATGGCACGCAACGATGGTCGCGAAGTAAAAGATTTGCGTGAAATTAAGTTCACTCGTAATTGGTTAGATCATGCAGAAGGATCTGTTCTAGTCGAATTTGGAAAGACTCGCGTTCTATGCGTTGCATCTTTTTCACCAGGTGTGCCACGTTGGTTGAAAGATTCAGGAAAAGGCTGGGTAACTTCGGAATATTCAATGTTGCCTCGTGCAACACATACTCGTTCTGATCGCGAGAGCGTAAAAGGCAAGTTGGGTGGAAGAACACAAGAAATTTCTAGGTTAGTTGGCCGCTCATTGCGTGCGATTGTAAATATGCAAGAACTTGGTGAGAACACAATTGTTATCGACTGCGATGTATTGCAAGCCGATGGTGGTACTCGAACTGCTGCGATCACTGGTGCATATGTTGCACTTGCCGATGCAATTGCTTGGGCAAAGAAAGAAGGACATATTAAGGCCAGCGCTAATCCACTTAGCGATTCCGTTGCAGCAGTAAGTGTTGGAATTATCGGCGGTGTACCGATGCTCGATCTTTGCTACGAAGAAGATGTTCGCGCAGATACAGATATGAATGTTGTATGTAGTGGCGATGGTCGTTTCATTGAAGTCCAAGGAACTGCAGAAGGAACTCCGTTTGATCGCGACCTTCTTGACCAGCTACTCAATTTAGCTGTTGCGGGTTGTAAAGATTTATCTGAGCTCCAACAACGCGCACTATCTAAGTAAGTTTCATACGTGTCACAGCGCTTAGTACTCGCAACTCGTAATCAAGGGAAAATTCTTGAGTTGAGACGTATTCTTGATCAAATTTCACAAGGGGCAATTGAACTTGTAAGTGTCGATCAATATCGCGATATTCCTGATGTTGAAGAAACAGGCTCAACTTTTGAGGAAAATGCTTTGCTCAAGGCGACGGCAATTTGTGGCGCAACTGGCTTGCCAGCAATTGCAGATGATTCAGGTCTTTGTGTTGATGCACTTGCAGGTGCGCCAGGAATCTTTTCAGCGCGTTATTCAGGAGTACATGGTGATGACATTGCCAACCTCAACAAGGTCTTAGAAGAACTCAAGGGAGTTGACGAAGCAAATCGCACCGCGCATTTCACATGTGTTACAGCTTTGGTAATGCCAGATGGCCAGAAGGTTACAAAAGCAGGGGAGTTCCATGGTTCCATCGCGCGCGCACCAATCGGCGAACATGGATTTGGTTACGACCCAATTTTCTTACCGCGCGGCTCCAGTATTACTTCGGCTCAAATGAGCGCAGAAGAGAAGGATTTAGTGAGCCATCGCGGAATATCACTCCGTGCCATCGCACCTCATGTGATCGAATTGCTGGGGACGCTGCGGTAACCTTGGACTATAACGATGCCTGAACCGTTGTCGCATCGCAACCTCAAGGAGTAAACGTGGCTGTAAAGAAATCAACAACAAAGAGGGTTGTAAAGAAAGCCTCTAAGAAGGCACCTGCTAAGAAAAAGGCAGTTGCAAAAAAATCTGTAGCTAAGAAGACAACAGCTAAAAAGCGCGTTGCCAAGAAGAGTGTTGCCAAAAAGGCAGTTGCCAAGAAGAGTGTTGCAAAGAAGTCTGCAGTAAAGAAAACTGCGAAGAAGTCAGCTAAAAAAGTTGTAAAGAAGAGTTCAGCGAAGAAGAGCGGCGCATCAACAATTGTTGTTCCACCGGTTCCTCGCGGAGGCAGCGCATCATCTTCACGCGTCAATGTGACAACAACTCCTGCACCAGTTGCGCCAAAACCTGCCATTGCGGCAAAACTTGGCGTTACCCCAAAGCAAGGAACTTCGAAGGCAGTTCGTAATGCTGTAGTTGTCGGAATTATTCTTTTGGCAGTGATTGTGTGGTCAAAATCAGGATCAGAAAATGATGATGCGTCAGCTCCTGCACCATCAATTAGTGCAGAGCCAAGTGCGCAAGCATCAATTGATGCCACACCAACAACTTCTGCTAGCAAGGAAACAACTGCAACTGAAGCAGTGGCAACAGTTGAAGCTCCTTCAAAGTTTGTTGCTTTGAACAATTCAACTGGTCTGACATTGCGTTGGCTTGCACCAACTGCAACTGCAGGTCTCACAGGTTATAACGTTGAAATTCGTGCAAATGGAACAGGTGATTGGAATGTGATTGCAACAGTTCCAGCTGATCAACTTACTCAAGCTGTAACTAAGAGCGACACAACTGGTTGGACTCAATTTAGAGTCACATCAGTTTATGCCGATGGACAGACTGCATCAGCAACTGTCTTCGGAATTCCTGGAGTCTTTGCCTAAGTAGTTCAATAAAAAACCCCTCGCTTATGGCGGGGGTTTTTTATTTAAGATATTGCGCTATCGCATCAACGTAAGCGCGTACTCCTGTCGGAACAAGGTGTACTCCGTCAGGTGCGAAATATTCAGGATGCCCAAGTGAAATAGATTCCCAATCAACTAAATAAGTATTTGGATACATCAAAATCATTTCGCGGATCAGTGAATTATTTTCTTCACGCCATCCACGAGGAACTGCTGTATTTACGATAACGATTTTAGGTTGGTCCTTTATTTCTTCGAAAATACTAATTGCTTGTTCTCGCGTTAGTTTGTTGTTATTTCCTAGATCCAGAACAATCGTTGAGTTAGGCATATTTACTTTATCGTGGCGAATTACTTCAAGTAATTCAGGTGCTTGTCGACCTACGCGTGCGTTTATGAGGCCGATATGTTCACGCGAATCAAGTTCGTGTCGAATTCCAAGAATGACAGAGTCCCCAGTTACCCAGAGCCCTGATATTGCAGTGGAGCTTTCAGAAATTGGGATAATTGGCGCCGCGAGTTCGCTGCGCAATGCACGTTGAGCAGCGGAGTTAGTAGAAATGGCTTGCGCACTCACTACTACCGTTGAAAGCGCTAATGAAATAATGCCGAGCGTCAAAAGAGTTATTTGACGTCGTCGAACCTCTTTAGTGCGATATTTCATTCCTTTGAACCAATATTCAACGGCACCTGTGCGTATTGGAAGCTCTACTAATCTCAAAGAAATATCTGAGAGTGCAAAGACAATAAGTATGCGAAGCGTGAGCAATGCCCACGTTGATCCTTCTAGGTCGAAAGTTGGTCTTGTAACTTGAAAGATAATCCAGTGCCAAAGGTAGATTGCATATGAACGCTCACCGACCCAGACCATAATTCTGCTGCTCAGTAATGGCGCAAATCGCGAAGCTGGATGCACAACGGATGTAATGATTGCGCAACCAAAAATTCCTGCAAGTGGGAATGCAAGCTTGTAGAGCGTTGGATCACTTTCAGTGATGAATAGAAATGTTGCAAGAATTCCTAAGAAACCAAAGATTCCAATACCGTCAATAAAATCTTGCGCTTTTTTATTTACTTGTTCGCTCAAATTTTGGGGTACCCATTTGACGGCCAGGGCGGCGCCAAGGAATAGGCCGATGCTATGCGTATCGGTACCGAAGTAGACATGGCTTACTTGTGCAGCATTTGCAGAATCGACACGAAGTGAGAGTAATAAGAGTGATAAACCAGAAAAGCCAGCGATAAGTAGCGCTGTTCCAGAAATCTTATTTTTGCCGAGGAAGCGAAGAACAAGAAGCAAAATCAAAGGCCACACTAAATAGAACTGAGCTTCAACGCCTAATGACCACGTATGTTGTAGCAGCGGCGGTCGCCCAATTGCTTCGAAATAGTCGGTATGACGAAATACGAGCCACCAATTCATTAAGCCAAATATTGAGAAAGGTGTATCGGTTAGAAAGCGTTTGATTGTGTCAGGCGCCCACAAACTAACAAATAGTGCCGTCGAAATAATCATGAATAAAAGTGGTGGCAATAAGCGTCGAATACGGGCAATATAGAAAGCGCGTAAATCTAGGCCGCCACTGCGTTGAATTGAATCTAAAAGTAACCGGGTAATTACATATCCAGAGATTACAAAGAAGAGATCGACTCCAAGAAAACCACCTGGTATCCACGAAATTCCTAAGTGATACAGAAGTACGGCAATTACGGCGAGCGCACGCAACCCATCAATTGCAGGGATGTATCGAATACCGCGGGGAGAAGCCATAACTTTTACTTACGCTTAGCGGTGGACTTCTTTGCTACCTTCTTCTTCGCAGGTGCACTGATTGCAGTTTTTCTTCGCTCGCTCTTCACAGGAATTGGCTTGCTGTCGATAAGCGTGTTATCTGCATTGAGATTATCCAGAACACTTCGCTGAAATTCTTCAAGACGAATAAATGCCGATTCGAGGCGAGTACGAGATTGGTGAATCGCGCTTTCTGCGGCATCGAGTGATTGTGTTTGTATTTTATAGAGCCGCTCAGCTTCACCAATAACTCCAGCAAGCCACTGACGATAGTTAGCAATTTCAACAGTTGCCGAACTAATAATTCGCTCTCCTTCACGACGAGCTGCAGTTGCTAATGCAGACGCTTCACGTTTCTTGGATTCGAGAAGTGATTCGGCTTCGCTCTCGGTACGTTCCAAAAGTTCTGCAGCTTCAGATTCTGCGACCTGAATATATTTGCGACCACGAGATTCTGCTCCAGAGAGAATAGAGCGCGCTTTCAAATCTGTACTTTCAAGAGTTTCTTTTGCTGCGCGTGATGTCTCTTTTATAACGCGATCCGCCGCAGTTTGCGCTTTTGCTTCGCGAAGTTGGGCGGACTTAATCATTGACATTGCGGTCTCTGTGGCAAGAATTTCAAACTCTTCTTTGCTCAATGATGTGATATCTCGACGCGAACGAAGATCGGCTAATTGACTTTCGAGTTCGCGAATACGATCTACAGAGTTAGGCGCACTCTGTTCTTCGCCTTTGAAACCGACCCAATTTAGAAATGAGTTCTTCTCGCCCATAGCCACCCTCGCACTATCAATATGGAACTCATTTAAAGTCCCCGTTGAGAGCCCTAGATTAGGGCACAGATGCCTTGCTTCAAAAGTCCTCTTTGACTAAAAGGTGAGCCTGAATAGAGGGGATTGGGGCGGGTTACTTCGTATAAATAGCAATAGAAATTGCTACGTATTGCGAGATCCACGCTGCCAAGACAAAGATATGAAAAAGCTCATGAAAACCAAAATACTTTGCATTTCTGCCTGGTCGCTTGAGCGCATAAAAGATTGCACCGATTGAATAGAGAAGACCACCTAAAATAATTGGCAGAAGGATCCAGAGTCCGCCTTCGCGATACATCTGTGGCAAGTAAGCAACTGCAAACCATCCAAGAAGTAAATAATTTGCAACATAAAGCCAACGAGGTGCACCTACCCAAAAAACTCGAACCGCAACGCCGATAAGAGCACCAATCCAAATAACTGATAGCAGGATTTCACGGTCACGACCATGGAGCAGAGTCACAGCAAAAGGTGTGTAAGAACCGGCTATAAGTAAATTAATATTTGCATGATCAAAGCGTCGCCAGATTTTTTTCTTAGCAGGTGACCACGGAACTCGGTGATAAATAGCGGAGACGCTAAAGAGAAGAATTGCTGTAATTGAATAGAGTGCTACTGCAAATTTGAATGAATTCTTACTAAGAATGAAAAGAACTAATGAAGCGATAATGACAGCGGGAGTAGCTCCAAGATGAAACCATCCGCGCAACTTTGGTGGAACTATATGTTGCGTCATGATGGCTCCAATCTAAGGACTACCCCCGACTGTACGGCAATTATCCTTTCGCGGCGGCAAAACCAACTTCGAGATCAGCCTTGATATCTACAATATTTTCAAGTCCGAGGCTCAATCGAACAAGACCAGGTGTCACCCCAGCGGCTAATTGTTCTTCGGCACTGAGCTGTGAATGTGTTGTAGTTGCAGGATGAATGACGAGTGAACGAACATCACCAATATTGGCAACATGGCTAAATAGTTTGAGGGATTCCACAAACTTCTTACCTGCTTCTACGCCACCCTTGAGTTCGAAGGAAAGAACTGCACCAGGACCCTTAGGTGAATATTTCTTAGCAAGTGCGTTATATGGTGAGGATGCAAGTGCTGCGTAATTTACTTTCTCAACGCTAGGGTGCTTTTCCAGCCACGCAGCAACGGCTTGTGCATTTTCCACGTGACGTTCAATTCGTAGGCTCAAAGTTTCAAGTCCTTGTGCAAGTAACCATGCATTGAATGGTGAAACTGCTGCTCCAATGTCACGAAGTAACTGCAAGCGAATCTTGAATATGTAAGCAAGGTTTGCACCAAATGCAGAGCCGACTCCAAGGGCTTGTGCGAATACAAGACCATGGTAGCTAGGGTCTGGTTGGTTGAAACCCTTGAACTTCTCTGGATACTTGGCGTAATCAAATTTTCCAGAATCGATGATTGCGCCTACTACTGTATTTCCGTGACCTGATAAGAATTTAGTTGCAGAGTGGATTACAACATCTGCACCATATTCAATTGGCTTGATTAGGTAGGGAGTCGCCACCGTGTTATCGACAATGAGTGGAACGCCAACTTCGTGCGCAATATCTGCAATAGTTTGAATATCAAGAATTTCGTTTTTCGGATTAGCAATAGTTTCGCCGAAGAAAGCCTTTGTATTTGGTCGAACAGCCTTGCGCCATGATGCAGGATCACTTGGATCTTCAACAAAAGTAACTTCAACGCCAAATTTTGGTAATGTGTAATGGAATAAGTTATAAGTTCCGCCATACAAACTTGGACTAGAAACAATGTGATCGCCAGCTTCTGCAACATTGAGAATTGCAAATGTTGTAGCAGAAGAACCAGATGCAACGAGAAGCGCTGCGACTCCACCTTCAAGTGCTGCAAGTCGTTGTTCAACTGCATCTTGAGTTGGATTCATGATTCGTGTGTAGATATTTCCTAATTCTGCAAGACCAAAAAGGTTTGCAGCATGTTGTGTATCGCGGAATTGATATGCAGTTGTTTGATACAACGGCAAAGCGCGCGCACCTGTTGTTGGATCTGGAACTTGCCCAGCATGAATCTGCAGGGTTTCAAATGACCATTCTTGTTCTGACATCGCAGACTCCCTTTATACGTACGCCGAATAGCGAGGGGTAGAAATTATCAAGAATGGGCAATTAGTTCTCACGAGATATTCGTTGTTGCAAAGCGCCTGCAAGTAGGCCGCTCATCGCGCTGGAATGCCCCCTTGACTGAGCGTAATAATTGAAAAATTTTGAAAATAGACGGCATTTCAAGATGCGAACAATTCTCATTTGGCTCACAATATTGTGCATCGGAGGTCAAGGGCGTTCCTCGAGGCTGTCTTTGAATCCGGTTTCTAAAGGTCGCCCGATCTTTGGAAGCTTTACTCAACCTTACGGAGAGACCGATATATGTTGAAACTCGACAGCAATCAGTGGAATCTCGTCTATAACGTATTCTCGTTTGGACTCATTTCAATGCTTGCATGCACGATCTACACACTAGTTTCACAACAACGAGTCCTAGCTAAGTACCGCAATGCTCTCGTTATGTCATCGATGGTTACGTTTATCGCTGGCTACCACTACCTACGTATCTTCAATTCATTCAATGAATCGTCTGCAGATATGTCAGTAAATGTCTCTGGCGCACAAGGCTCATTCAATGAGGCTTATCGCTATGTTGACTGGCTCCTTACTGTGCCACTTCTTCTTGTAGAAGTTATCGCAGTACTTGCACTTGCTAAGGAAGTTTCACGCTCACTGATTATGCGACTTGTCCCAGCATCTGCAGCAATGATTGCACTTGGTTACCCAGGTGAAGTTTCTGCTGACAAGGGAACAGCAATTCTCTACGGCGTACTCTCTACAATCCCATTCCTCTACATCCTTTATGTACTCTTTGTAGAACTTGGAAAATCCCTAGATCGTCAACCAGAAGGTGTGGCAGCAACTGTTGGTCGCCTACGACTTCTATTGATTGCAACATGGGGCGTATACCCAATCTCTTATATCTTGGGAATGAACCCAGCAACAGATATGGGAGTTGCTGCTCAGCAGTTCGTAGGAGTACAAGTTGGTTACACGATTGCCGACATATTGGCGAAGTGCGTATTCGGTCTTACTATTTTGAAGATCGCACGCATGAAGTCAATCGCTGAAGGCATGAAGGAAGATCACTAATAGTTACTCAAATAAGGGGTGTCGGGAAACCGGCACCCCTTATTTTTTTGTAAAGTTTGGCTATGAATAATTATCGAATGGGTGGATATTTACTATTTGCCGTAGGACTTATCAATCTTCGCTATCAGTGGGGCGAAGTTGGAATCATGCAACGAAGCGCAGCGATATTTATTCCCGGAAGCCTTATTATTTTGGCAACTTTTATTACTTCATTGCATAAGCCATTGATGAAGAGAGAAGTTCAATACATGATGGCTTTCTTGGGTCTGGCCCTTGTAGCTTTCTCAGTCGTGAACTAAGTAGCCTAGGTAACTACTTCCCTGTTCTAAAAGAGATATCTCTTTTCTTCATTTCAGAGACTAGAATTCGAATTGCGTTAGGCCCCATCCCGTGGAGAGTTTTCAATTTATCTAGTGAGACTTTTCGCAGATCACTGACTTTCAACAACTTTGCATCTACGAGCGCGCGTCTTGCTGGAGCTGCCAGCCCAATTTCTTTCCACGCACCATCTACTTTGTCATAGGCAGTGAGATCTGCGAGTCCCTGAGTGACTTCGCTTTTCGAATTCTTCTTAGCCATATCACCATTAAATCATGTGAATCCTCTCTCACATTCACCTTTGTGGTGCCTTCGCGTTTCTTCAGGAGTACTGTTGAAGCGTCGAAGAGATCGACCCAGAATCTAAGGAGCCCATCGTGGCCGATATCAAAATTGAAAAGATTGAAAATATTGAATTAGTTGAAAAAGAATGTGCTTGTTCTTGTGGCGAAACGAAAGCAGAAAGTTCTTGCTGTTCTGGTGAAGAGTGTGGTTGCAAGTAATTATGGAGACCACCGTAAAGATCTCAGGAATGACATGTGGACATTGCGAAGGGCGTGTGAGCGCTGAAATTGGAAAAATAGATGGAGTTTCAAGTGTGAAAGCTATTGCATCAGATGGAATTGCAATCATTTCTTCAGATTCAGAGTTAGATGTTGCGCAAATATCGCAAGCAGTGCATGTAGCTGGTTATAAAGTTTTATAAAGTTACAAATAAATAAGTAGTACTGGTGCGGGAGAAGGGACTTGAACCCTCACGTCCGAAGACACAGGTTCCTAAGACCTGCGTGTCTGCCATTTCACCACTCCCGCTAAAGAGTGCTTATGTAAATTATTTAGTGAGAGAAATTCTCTGGGAGAAGTTCTCTCACAATCTCAATCCGCAAGAATCTAAATAGAGCCCCTTGGATAATGCCTAAGGTTAGGGGTAAGTTTGCTATGTTCCAAAACGAGAACTAACGACGAAGGAGCCTCACAGTGTCACTCACCCCAACACCAGCAGATAAGTTCACATTTGGTCTTTGGACCATCGGATGGCAAGCGAGAGATCCCTTTGGTGATGCAACTCGTGGGCCCCTAGACCCAGTTCGAAGCGTCAATGAACTCGCAGCTCGCGGTGCTCATGGTGTGACATTCCACGATGATGATTTGATTCCATTTGGTAGCGATGACAGTTCACGTCGCGGCCACATTGATCGTTTCAAAAAAGCACTTGCTGATACAGGAATGAAAGTTCCAATGGCAACAACAAATCTATTTACGCACCCAGTTTTCAAAGACGGTGCATTTACAAGCAACGATAAAGATATTCGCCGTTATGCAATTCGTAAGGTAATGCGCAATATTGAATTAGCAGTTGAACTTGGCGCAGAAACTTATGTTTGCTGGGGCGGCCGCGAAGGTGCTGAATCTGATGCAGCTAAAGATGGTTATGTTGCGATGGAGCGCTTCCGTGAAGCATTCAACATTCTCGGTGATTTCGTTGTAGACAATGGTTACAAGATTAAGTTTGCAATTGAGCCGAAGCCAAATGAACCGCGCGGAGATATCTTCTTACCAACAATTGGTCACGCAATGGCATTTATTTACACACTCAATCGCCCAGAACTCGTTGGCTTGAATCCAGAAGTTGGTCATGAGCAAATGGCTGGTCTGAACTTCGTTCATGGAATCGCTCAAGCACTATGGCAGGGCAAGTTATTCCATATCGATCTCAATGGTCAGCACGGTCCAAAGTACGATCAAGATCTCGTATTTGGTCACGGTGACTTGAAGTCGGCATTCTTCTTGGTTGATCTACTTGAGCACTATAAGTACAGCGGACCAAAGCACTTTGATTACAAGCCATTACGCACAGAAGATGACAAGGGTGTTTGGCAATCAGCAACATCAAATATGCGCACATATTTGATACTCAAGGAACGCGCTAAGGCATATCGCAGCGATCCACGTGTTATCGAAGCAATGAAGGTTGCAAATATTCCTGGACTTCTTGAGCCAACATTGGCTGCAGGCGAGACATGGAAAGATTTAGCAAAGCCTGAAGCATTCGATGTTGAGAAAGCAGGAGAGCGTGGTTACGGCTACGAACTTCTAGATCAACTAGCACTTGAGCATTTGATGGGCGTAAAGATCTAAATAAAAGTAAATAAAAAATGGCCTAGAGATTTCTCTAGGCCATTTTTTATTGTGTAATTATTTAGTAGCACCTGCACGCTTACGAGATACCGCATCCACTGTTGCAGCAAGGATTAGAACCCCGCCAGTTACGAGGAAGTTGATACCTGCTGGAAGGCCAAGTAGGCCAAGTCCGTTATC
>CAIOIJ010000018.1 GCA_903858325.1 uncultured Actinomycetes bacterium | reverse complement strand
GCTTACTGGTCTCGGCAAAGAAATCATTTCCTTTATCGTCGACAACAATAAATGCTGGAAAATCGACAACATCAATTTTCCATACAGCTTCCATACCTAATTCTTCAAAATCCAGAACTTCAACTTTCTTAATGCAGTCCTGGGCAAGGCGAGCTGCGGGGCCACCGATTGAACCTAAATAAAATCCGCCATGTGTTTTACATGCATCGGTTACCGCTTTAGATCGATTTCCTTTTGCGAGCATCACGAATGAGCCGCCATGAGCTTGGAAATATTCAACGTAGGAATCCATACGTCCTGCAGTGGTTGGTCCAAATGAACCTGAGGCATATCCGGCAGGAGTTTTTGCAGGCCCTGCGTAATAGACGGCATATTTCTTGAGATATTCAGGCATTGGTTGACCAGCATCGAGCATCTCTTTGATTCGAGCATGTGCAAGATCTCGAGCAACAACGATGGTGCCAGTGAGGGAGAGTCGAGTTTTGATTGGATGTTTTGAAAGTTCTGCACGAACTTCATCCATAGATTTATTGAGGTCAATTTTTACAACTTCAACATTCTCACCCAAATGTTGTTGTGTTGTCTCAGGTAAGAAATGGGCTGGGTCGCGCTCTAATTCTTCAATAAATATGCCCTCTTTGGTGATCTTTCCCTTTGCTTGGCGATCAGCAGAGCAAGAGACGGCAATGGCAATAGGAAGTGATGCGCCATGGCGCGGTAGACGTACAACTCGAACATCGTGGCAGAAATACTTTCCACCAAATTGCGCGCCGATTCCCAGAGTACGAGTCAGTTCTAAGACTTTCTCTTCAAGTTCGATATCGCGGAAACCATGTCCAGTTGCGCCATCTCCCGATGTTGGCAGTGAATCCAAATACTTTGTCGAGGCAAGTTTTGCTGTCTTTACGGTGTGCTCTGCGCTTGTGCCACCGATAACAATGGCTAAGTGATACGGAGGGCAGGCTGCGGTACCGATAGAGCGTAATTTTTCATCAAGCCATTTCATCAACGAAGTTGGATTGAGAACTGCTTTTGTCTCTTGATACAAGAAAGATTTATTAGCGCTGCCGCCACCTTTGGCAATAAAGAGGAAGTTATATTCATCGGAGTGATCTGAATCAGCATAAATTTCCACCTGGGCAGGCAAATTATTGCCAGTGTTTTTTTCTTCCCATGTGGTTATTGGCGCCATTTGCGAATAGCGAAGATTGAGTTTTGTGTAGGCATCATAAATTCCTTGCGAAATTGCCTTCTCATCTTTATCAGTGGTCAACACATGTTGACCTTTCTTGCCCATGACAATTGCGGTGCCCGTGTCTTGGCACATTGGCAATACGCCACCTGCTGCAATATTGGCATTTTTTAGTAGATCGATTGCAACAAAGCGATCATTGGGTGATGCTTCTGGATCACTGATGATGTTTGCTAATTGTTGCAAATGTGCGGGACGTAAATAGTGTGAAATATCGTGAATTGCGGTTTCAGTGAGCTTTGCAAGTGCGATTGGCTCAACCTGAAGAAATTCCTTATCTCCAAGTTTGATTGTACTAACGCCTTCATCTCCGATTTTTCGATACTTAGTTGTATCAGCACCGAGTGGAAGTAGATCAGAATATGAAAAAGTTGGTGACATTGCCGCGCCTACTTAGGTGGCTTTACTGCATCGAGTTTTTTGCGTGCACCATCGAGCCATTCCTGACAAATCTTTGCTAACTCTTCGCCGCGTTCCCACAGTTTGAGTGATTCTTCTAGAGTCTCACTTCCCGATTCGAGCGCTTCAACAACCTCAGCTAATTCATCTCGGGCGGCTTCATATGACAATTTCTTCTCAGCGCTCATGTGATAAATCTACTCCCTTAGTGCGCTCCGGTTGCTGTGGCTTCAGTCTCACCCATTGCTAAACGAATTCGCAAGAGTTCGCCCGCCTTGAGTTTCTTGGGATCACGCGCAATTTCACCCGAGGCTAATTGCACAACGGAATATCCGCGATCCAAAGTTGCTTGGGGAGAAAGTGAACGTACCCGTGCGCGAATCTGCTTGAGCTCTTCTTTCGCTAATTTCAAACTCTCTTTGAAACTACGCCCAGAACGATCGCGTAGTGCGGCGATTATTTCTGCGCGAGAAGTGATGAGCAGGGAAGGATCTTTCATGACGGGGCGGTCATGTAAATTCTTGATGCGCGTACTTTCTAATTCCACCATAGTCATAATTCGACGTCGGGTTCGATTTCGTAACTGCTCAATCAAAGCTAATTCTTCCGCTAAATCAGGTACTACATGTTTGGCGGCATCAGTAGGTGTAGATGCACGGAAGTCGGCAACAAGATCTAAAAGTGGTGCATCTTTTTCATGTCCAATAGCGCTCACAATTGGCGTCTCACACGATGCCGCTAATCGAACAAGACCTTCATCGCTAAATGGAAGTAAATCTTCAAATGAACCACCACCACGGGTAATGATGATGACATCGACATCTTTATCTGCCTCAAGTTCGCGAAGCGCTTGCGAAACTTCGGAGACTGCAGCTGCGCCTTGAACAGTTACTTCGCGAATTTCGAATTCAACCATTGGCCAACGACGCTTACCATTTTCAACAACATCTTTCATCGCATCGGTATTGCGTCCGCAAATAAGACCAACTTTGCGTGGCAGGAGTGGCAGCGCAACTTTGCGATCAGAATCAAAGAGACCTTCAGCTGCAAGCAAACTCTTGAGTTGCTCCAACCTTGCGAGTAATTCGCCCACACCAACTTGGCGAATCTCGCGCGCAGATAAAGTTAGTGAACCATTTTTTGTGTACCACGATGCTTTAGCAAATAAAACAACTCGTGCATTTTGCGGAAGGGGCTGCACCGATGCCAAAACAGATTTGTGACACATGACCGATAAAGACATATCAACGCTGGTGTCGCGCAGGCGAATAAATGCCATCGTGCCACTGCGTTCATTGAGTTCAGAAATTTCGCCCTCAACCCAGATGGGCCCTAAGCGATCTACATATTCTTTGATTGCTTCAGTGACAACCCGCACAGGGGCTGGAGCCTCACTTGAAGTTTCGAACATGAGATGAGCCTAATAGACTCGCCCCATGGCTAAGAGAGTTCTCCTTGCTGCGCCTCGCGGATATTGCGCAGGTGTAGACCGCGCCGTGATCACGGTGGAAAAAGCATTGGCACTCTATGGCGCACCCGTTTATGTACGTAAACAGATTGTTCATAACAAGCATGTTGTCGCAACGCTAGAAGCACGCGGAGCAATCTTTGTCGATGAAACAGATGAAGTGCCAGAAGGTCAGACCGTAGTTTTCTCAGCTCATGGTGTCGCCCCTATCGTTCACGAACAGGCTGCGGCTCGGAATCTAAAGACGATTGATGCAACATGTCCATTGGTCACCAAAGTTCACAATGAGGCAAAGCGATTTGCTGGCGAAGATGCAGAAATTTTATTGATTGGCCATCACGGGCATGAAGAAGTTGAAGGCACAGCTGGTGAAGCAGTTGGAAAAGTTCAAGTAATCGATGGTTTAGATGGCGCGCGCAATGTTGTACCAACTCCCGGAAAAAAACTTGTGTGGTTATCACAAACAACGTTGAGCGTTGATGAAACTCTTGATGCTGTAGCAATTCTGAAGGAGCGATTCCCAGATATCCAGGATCCACCAAGTGATGACATTTGTTATGCCACACAAAATCGCCAAGAAGCAATCAAAGCTATTGCACCGCAAGCCGATTTAGTTCTAGTTGTTGGCTCCATAAATTCTTCTAACTCGGTTCGACTTGTAGAAGTCGCAAAAGAGTACGGAACTCCTAATGCATACTTGCTCGATTTTGCTGCAGAAGCTAAAGAAGAATGGTTAGAAGGCGTTGAAACTGTTGGCGTAACAAGTGGTGCATCAGTTCCTGAAATTCTTGTCAATGATTTACTGACATGGCTTGCCACACGTGGCTTTGGCGAAGTAGAAACAGTTACTGCAATGGAAGAATCACTTCTCTTCTCGCTGCCACACGAATTACGTAGAGATATAAAGGCCTCGGAAGCTAAATAATTTAGTGATCGCTACTTCGTGCATAACGTGCGCCATAAGCCATCATCAGTGCAAGACCAGCGGGTACAAAGAGGGCTAAACGCAAAGTGATTTGGTCGGATAAGAAACCAATCACCGGTGGCGCTGCAATAAAAGCAAAATATGAAATTCCTGCAATCATTGCTACCGCTTCAGAAGGTGCGATTGTGTCGGGATATTTCTTAGAGGCGATTTCGCCAGCTGCGCTCATCAGAAGCGGAATCACTGCGCTAACACCGACGCCTAAGAAGAACCAACCAAGGAATACTCCCTGAATATTATTCATCAACATTCCTGCAGATAAGCCTATTCCTGCAATGAGGCCACCTGCTGTGAGTAGGCGCGAAGTTCCAAAGCGACGTGAAAGTTTGTCGCCAGATAGTCGACCAATAACCATCAGCGCAGAAAAGAGTGCGTAAGGCATTGCCGAAACAAATGGTGATGCACCAAAAGTATCTCGCGCAAGAACGCCACCCCAGTCACTTGCAATTCCTTCACTAATTGCTGCGCAGACTCCGAGTAAGCCAAGAATCCAGAAAATTCCAGGACGTTTGCGATTTCGCTTATGCCCTTCGGGATTATGTTGATCCATCGTTGCTGGTAGCAACATGGGGCTAATAATAAAAGCGCTCAAGAAAAGCAAAATTCCGACAATAGATAAATGCACAAGTGGGCTGATACCTAACTGCGCAATTACTCCGCCAGTACCAACTCCGATAATGGAGCCGAGTGAATACATTGCATGCATAGTGCTAAGCATTTTTGTTCCTGATTGTTGTTCTAGTGCAACACCGTGAGCCGAGAGTGAAATATCTTGAATACCAAGGGTTATTCCCCAGAGAAATAGTGCAATTGCAAGGGTATAAATATTGAAAAGAAGCCCAAGACCAGGGATTGTGATTCCTACTGCCATGGCAGATCCGACAATGAGTGGCTTGCTGCCGTATTTTGCTGCATATCGACCAGCAGGTCCGAGGGATAAAACAACGCCGATTGAACCAAAGATAAGTGCTGAACCTAATCCTCCATCGCTTACTTCAAGGATCCTTTTGTAATCAGGAATTCTTGCGATAAATGAGCCGAGTGCAATTCCATTTGCAATGTAGCCAATAAGAATTGCACGTTTAGCGCGAAGAATTTCTGGGGTGAGCACGCCCCTACTCTAAAGGTTATAAAGATTTTTTGCGTGAGGGGCGAGTTTTTGCCTTCTCATTGAAATAAACAAACCAACCATAAAGCGCGCTAATGATGAGGAATGGAGCTTCACTTGCAAGTCCTGCAATAACATCGATGCCAACGCGAGAAGGTTTGAAACCATCAAAAAGTAGAGTGAGCGCAAAGAGTGAGATTGCAAATGCGATTGGAGGAGTTACAACGCTGACATATGTTGTGCCAGGGCGACCAAATCGAAGCGCGCCGTAGAGCGCTGCACAGAGTGCGATTCCAGAAAGAATGCCGACCCCACTGCGAAAAACTAGTTCGATTAGTGTGAAGAAACCTATGAAAATTAGTTGGAGCACAACAATCCCAGGTGCCTTGAGCCCCGGTCCTTGAATCAAAGGTTTAGTAGCAGTTGATGTACTCATTTATCGTCATCCTCCTCAACTTCTTCAGCATCAATGTAATCAATTTCTAAGTTAGTGCCTTTTATCGCACGGACTTCGTCTTCGATATTTCCAATTGCAGAAATCTTATTATTGCCACTTGAGACTCCAAGAGTAATCATCTTTCGTGCTGGACGCATCACAGTTGTTTCGGCAGTTGCAATAACATCGTTATAAGCACGTTCGGCGCTCTTGATGCGATCTCCGAGAGTTGAGAGCTTTGTGTGAAGTGAGCCGATGCGCTTGAGGAATTCGGTTGCAACACCTTGAATTTCAACGGCATTCTTTGCAAGATCGTGGCGGCCAAATGAATAGAAAACAGTTCGTAGCAGCGCCAACATTGTAGTTGGCGTTGCAATGGTTACATTCTTATCAAATGTCTTATTGAGAAATTGTGGATCAGCGCGTAGCGCTTCAGAGAGAATAGATTCGAAGGGGGCAAAGAGCACTACGAAGTCAGGGGAGTCCGAGACGCCTTGATACTCCTTCTTATAAAGATCGTCGACATGTTTGAGTAAATCTTTAGCGTGCAGCGCCATAAGTGATGCGCGTGCAGTTTCATCTTTCTCATCGATTGCTTCGAGGAAGCGCTGGAAAGGAAATTTGGAATCGATAAATATTCGTGAGCCACCAGGAATTGAAATAGTGATATCTGGGCGAAGTCCATCGCCGCCTTGCGCACGCGATGACTCTTGTCGTTCGTAGTGAACTCCTTCAATCATTCCTGCGCTCTCTAAAATCATTTCTAGTTGCGCTTCTCCATATTTTCCGCGCGATTGAGAATTAGAGAGTGCGCCTTCTAATTTAGTTGCAATATTTACAAGTGATTCATTTCCTGTGCGCATTGAATCGATCTGAGTTTTTATTGCAGAATCGGCAGCGGCGCGTTTTACTTCTGCTTCTTGTGTTTGCGTGGTCAACGTTGCCATGCGCGCTTTGACATCATTGAGCGCTTCATCAAAGCGCACAGATTCATTTTCGCGTTTTCGAAGTTCATCTAATTGTTTTGTAAGGGATGTGATCTCGCCTTGGGCCATTGCAGCTCCAGTGCCTTGATTGCGAAGTCGAGATATGAGGATTCCAATGAGAATTCCGATGGATATCCCGATAACGAGGGTTAGAAGGGTCACTCCTTGCGCTGACATAGCGCTATCGTGGCAGGAACCACTGACAATCACGCGTAGGCTCTACCCCTTGTGAGCCTCTCAATTGGAATTGTCGGATTACCGAATGTGGGAAAGTCGACCCTTTTTAATGCACTCACCAAGAACAATGTCTTAGCTGCCAACTATCCCTTTGCGACAATCGAACCCAATGTTGGCGTCGTAGGGGTTCCTGATGAGCGCTTGGCCAAACTTGCCGCAATCTTTGGCTCCGAAAAGATTTTGCCAGCAGTTGTCTCCTTTGTAGATATCGCCGGAATTGTAAAAGGTGCATCCGAAGGTGCTGGACTTGGAAATAAATTCTTAGCAAATATCCGTGAGACCGATGCAATCTGCCAAGTTATCCGTGTCTTTACCGATAACGATGTCGTCCATGTAGATGGTCGCATCGATCCGGGCAGCGATATGGAAACAATTAATACCGAATTAGCGCTCGCTGACTTACAAACTTTAGAAAAGGCGCTGCCTCGTATTGAGAAAGAGGCGCGAATTAGCAAAGATCGCCAACCAGTTTTGGATGCGATGAAAGCAGCAGAGGCGCATCTACAAAGTGGTAACCCACTCTCTACTTCAAAGATTGATTTGGCTGATTTGAGCGAGCTTCAATTACTGACTGCGAAACCATTTATTTACGTTTTCAATGTCGATGCCGCCGAACTTGACGATAAAGATTTACAGGCAAAGTTATCAGCGCTCGTAGCACCCGCCGAGGCAATATTCCTCGATGCAAAAACAGAATCCGAACTCGTTGAACTCAGCGATGAAGATGCACTTGAATTGTTGCAATCAATTGGTTTGGAAGAACCAGGTCTTGCAACTTTGGCACATGTTGGCTTTAGAACTTTAGGCCTGCAGACATATCTGACTGCAGGCCCAAAAGAGGCACGTGCTTGGACGATTCACAAAGGTGACACCGCACCCATGGCCGCTGGTGTTATTCATACAGATTTCCAAAAAGGATTTATCAAAGCAGAAGTAGTCTCCTTTGAAGATCTAGTTGCCACGGGCTCAATGACTGAAGCGAAAGCTAAAGGTAAAGTGCGCATGGAAGGCAAGGAATATGTAATGGCCGACGGAGATGTAGTGGAGTTTCGATTCAATGTCTAAAACACAAGCACACCTAAAAGGATTACCAGTAAAGAAGCGCGATGATCTGCGTAACGTTGCAATCATCGCTCACGTTGACCACGGCAAGACAACACTTGTCGATGCGATGCTGTGGCAGTCAGGTGCTTTTGCTGCGTATAAGAAACAAGATGAAGGCCAAGATCGCATGATGGATTCAATGGATCTAGAACGCGAAAAAGGAATCACAATTTTGGCGAAGAACACCGCTGTAAAGCGCGGAAATAGCATCGTCAACATTATTGATACACCGGGCCACGCAGATTTCGGCGGCGAAGTAGAGCGCGGACTTGAAATGGTTGACGGAGTTATTTTGCTCGTT
>CAIOIJ010000017.1 GCA_903858325.1 uncultured Actinomycetes bacterium | reverse complement strand
TTCTGATTTACGTCGACCAGCAGGTAGCGCTAATACGATTACGGTAACTAAGAAAATCAGCTGTAAAGAGAGCCAAGCGCGCCGGTTAGTTCCGTCATGGATAAGGGAAAACTCTCCCCCTGATAACGCTTTAAAAGTAGGTAACCCATTTTCATTCTTAGACTTTTCTAAGTAAGCACCATCTTTGAGAACTTTCCAAGAACGACTGTAATTTTCGGTAAGAGTAAGAGTTCCCGGACCAGGCAAAATAGTTCGGACGCCAATTTCACCACTATCTAGATTTTGTCGCTTTCCATTGAGGTCTGTATAAATCAAACGGCCAGTTGCTCCTGAAACTTTCCAGATAATTCCAGCACTTGTGGCAGAAGTGCGAGTAAACCCACCAAGGCCATCAATTGCTCGTACCACTTCTTCTTTTGCGGGATTCTTCACAAAAATGTATTTGATTCCATAGCTGGAAAAAAGTTCACTTGTCGAAAGTCCGGAACCATCAATGAGTTCTCTCACCGCCGTATCTATAGCGGCTATGGCTTTAGGTGCAACGTCTGGATCCCCGAGATTGAGATCACGTCCTCTAGAGATAGAAAATTGAAGTTCAATTTCTCCATTAGCTTTTACTTGGCGTAAAACTAAAGTTTTTGTACTTTGTTCAACGCCTAAGAATGCAGGAATGACAGTCTCTTGATTGCTTCGAACGGGCGAATTGGCACCTGAGCCGATTGTCCAAAAAATCGCACCCGATGCGTACAAAGCAGTTACCGCCAATAAAAGAGCTGCTAAATAATGCCTGTGATGTACGTGTGTAGATCGAAGGACTTCTCGTAACTTATCAAGAATGATTACAGCACAAATTGCAGATGCCAGCGTTGCACCCACTAAAAAAGTACCTACCCATATTTTTACTGAAGAAGAATTACCGTGGACAAAAATTGATAATGAAGAAATAAACGTGCTAATCAATAATATTGCGAAGCCAATTTCTGCAATTTTGCGAGCTCGGCTTGAAGAGAAGAGTGCAATAAGCAGAATGAGAAATACGGGACTCACAATCCACCATGGAATTGAACCTGCGCCTCCTGGATTTCCAATGATGGCGAGGTTTGGTCCACCACCAGAGAGTGCAATTCCTGGTTCGCTCAGTAAGCGCTCGGGATGAAGCAAGGCTTCAAACGAGTACGGTGCATTGATCAAGAAGGGAGCGATAAGTAATGCAAGCCTTTTTCTAGTACGCGATTGGAAATTTTGCTTCGAGCGGTAATCCTTGTAAATTGAAAAACCGACAAAAAATAATGAGAGTACGAAAAATGAAAGTGAGAAGGCAAATAAGACTGATAAGAGCAATGAAACAGACCAAATCCGTCGCCAAGAATATTCTTCAATTTCCTCCCATTTTCGCATAACCATAATCAGTGTTGGTAAGAGGATTAGAACGACGATGGAACCTAGGCGCCCCGAATTGATTGAGGCAATAGATACAGGTGAAATGGCATACAAAAGTGCGCAAACAGTTGCTAACCAATGGTTGCGTGTAAATTTAGCAAATAAATGAAAGCTCGATATCACCATAAGAAGTGGTGATACTAAAAAGAAAAATGCGATAAATAAAGCACTCTTGCCAAATAAAATTGTTGAGACGATAGCGAGTAAGGCGATCCACGTTGGAGATGCACTTGTACTTCCCATTCCAACTTGATGCCACGACTCAAGGTAGCTTCGCCAAAGATCCATTGCACTTTCAGGTGTTGCGGGCAATGCTCCGCCCACTAGGGAACCAAGTCGATTTCGTGACCAGATTATTGAAAAAGTGAGAATTCCAATTGTTGCAAGCAGTTGCGGTTTGCGTAAAAGTGAACTCCACTTTGCATTTGAAATTGGGACAAGTAAATCTTCGTCTTCATTGATTTCTACTGATGTTGAATTTGATTCTGCAGTAGTAGGCAGCAAGCGCTCTCGAATCGATTCGGCAATATTGCTCATTGAAAGGCGCAATTGCGACCATCGAGGCGGAATATAGGAAGCAACAACTCGAGGAGAAATCATTCGAGTTTTCTTTCTTGAATGTCGTGCCTTTAAGATTGCACCCGGACGAATCAGAAGTGTTGCTACTGCAAGAAGTTCATCGCTTGCATAGCCCGGTAACTTTGCAAGTAAATAGACTGCGGCTCGTCCAATTGCTGAACCAAGTAATTGAATAGTGAGCCAAGGCAAAAGCCACCATGAAGAATTTGCAAGAAGCACATATGCAGCATTTCTACGGTCGAGCAAAAGTGGCCGATGTAAAAAAGCGCCATCTACATCGATTGATCGTCGCTCTGTAGCAGATGCTTGCGCATGAAAAGCCACAGCATCAGTTACAACTATTACAGAATGCCCCGCAACGCGTGCTCTCCAACCAAAATCAACATCATCGCGAAAAAGTGCGAGTTCTGGATCAAAACCACCAAGTTCTTCAAATACGTCTCGGCGAATCAGTGCACCGGCAGTGCTAACAGATAGAACATCACTGATGCCATCTCGTTGGCCTTGGTCATATTCAGTTTTTTCAAGTCCGGTCCAGCGAGCGCCATTACCCGCAATGCTTACTCCAACTTCTAGTAAATGAGTGCGATCGTGCCAACCAAGTAATTTAGGGCCAGCCATGACAACTTGTGGGCGATCATTTATTGCTTCCAATAATTTCTCTAATGCATTAGGCATCGGTGCACAATCATCATGCAATATCCATAACCATTCATGCGAACCTGAAACACTTGCTGGAAGTTTTTCAACTGCATTTTGAATTGCACTTCCAAAACCTAAATCGCGAGGAGCAGTAAGTGTCGGTATTTTTGCGCCTTTGAGAAGTTTGGAAGATGCATCAAGAGAACCTGTATCGATTGCAATGATTTGATCAACGCTGCGAGTTTGCGAAGTAATAGATGCAACTACTTCTGGCAACCACACTGCACCGTCATGTACAACAAGGATTGCAGTAACGCGATGTAAATCGATCGCGGCTTTTTCAGCCATAGACATTAGCCTTTCGGCTAGTTACCTATGCTGATCGGCGCTTTAGGCGACGACGTTCGCGTTCGGAGAGTCCACCCCAAATACCGAAACGTTCATCGTGTGCAAGTGCGTATTCCAAACATTGTGAACGAACGTCACATGAAAGACAGACACGCTTTGCTTCGCGAGTTGAGCCACCCTTCTCAGGGAAAAATGCTTCTGGATCTGTCTGAGCACAGAGGGCGCGCTCTTGCCATGAAAGCTCAATGCTTTCACCGCTCTCTAACTTAATTGTTGGACCACTAGTGATACCTGCTTGGGGATTAGCTTCAGGTCGGATCGGCATACCGATTCTCCTTGCGAGCTTTGGGCTCTCTCCCTGTTGGAGAAAACCTTCTAGAGGTGAATTACACGCTTGTAACTCCAGTAAGTCAAGTCGTAGGGGAAACTCTGACCGAAAATTCACGCTCAAAATCTAGAGATTTAGAGATTTAATGAAGTTACTTCGCCTTTTTCGCAGTAACTACCCGAAATATTCGCATTTTCTGCAATATGGGTGCCAGCTGCAATAAAAGAATTAATAATGTGTGCACCTTCACCCACCACAACATCGTCACCGATTATTGAACCCACAACGGTGGCGTTGGCTGCGATGGTGGCGCCACGTCCAATAGAACTAGCGCCCGAAATCTTCGCACTCGCGTCAACTTGTGCAGGAGCCATAACGAGCGCTTCTGTCGAATGACTAGTAACTGTGGCATCTCGCAATGCAAGTGCATCGGCAACGCCGCTTACTAAGTCACGAGAGCCCTGCATGAGTGCTTTCGGGGTTCCAATATCTAACCAATAACTTTGATCCAAATAACCAAAAACCTTTTTTCCCTCTTTGACTAATTTTGGGAAAGTTTCTCGCTCAATACTCACGACAGTATCGGGCGCAATTTCATCCATCACCGATGGTTTGAAAATATAACAGCCTGCATTGATCATATTTGTAGGTGGGTTTTCCATTTTTTCTAGGAACGCCGTGACTCTCATATTTGAGTCAGTTGGGACGCATCCATAGGCCCGAGCATCTTCAACTTGAGTCAAATGCAAAGTTACATCGGCGCTATTTTTTTCGTGAAAATCAATCTGTCCTCGTAAGTTATGCGAACTAAGAACATCGCCATTGAAAATTACAATTGACTCATTATTATCAAGCAGATTTGCCGCATTTCTGATCGCCCCACCAGTGCCAAGTGGTTCCTTTTCTACTGCATAAAGCAATTTCATTCCGAACTTCGAACCGTCGCCAAAATACGGAATGAAAACTTCGGATAAATAGGATGTTGCAAGTACTACGGTTGTAATACCAGCATTTTTCGCCATCGCTAATTGGTGCTCAGTAACAGGCAGACCAGCAACAGGCAACATCGGCTTTGGGGTATTACGGGTTAGCGGCATCAAACGTGTGCCGAAACCGCCAACAAGCAATATTCCAACAGCCATAGCTACTTGACCGCGCTTTCAATGCGATTGACTGCATCAACAATCTGCGCATCTGTTGCGGTGAGTGCCACTCGAATATGGTGCGCACCTTTCGCGCCATAGAAAGATCCTGGCGTAGCTAAAATTCCTAATTCGGCAAGCCAGGCAACGCTCTTCCATGCATCTTCGCTACGTGTGCACCAAATATATAAACCTGCATTTGAGTATTCGATCTGAAATCCGGCATGAGTCAGCGCTGGTGCAAGAAGTGCGCGACGCTTGTTATAACGATCTCTTTGTTCGACAACATGCTTTTCATCACCGAGAGCAGTCACCATCGCATTTTGCACTGGCAATGGAACCATCATTCCCGCATGCTTTCGAAACTCACGAATTGTCGCTATAAGTTCTGGGTCGCCGATGAGCATTGCGCCGCGATAACCAGCCATAGAGGATCTCTTGGAGAGTGAATGAACGACCAATAGATTTTTATTATTTCCATTAGCTAGAGAGAGCGCAGAATTGGTCTGCACGGAATCATCAAAATCAAAATAACATTCGTCAAAGACGAGTACTGAATTATTCTTTCGCGACCAACTGATTGCACTTTCTAACTCTGTATCGCTATGCACTTGACCCGTTGGATTTGAAGGCGAATTAACCCAAGCAAGATCAGCCGATGGCCACTGTGCGCCATCAATTGGGACTGTTATAGCTTCTGCATTTCCAATAATCGCCCCGACGTTATATGTGGGGTATGCAATTTCTGGAATCAAAACTTTCTTTGATTGCAAAATAGTAGGCAACCATGCAACTAATTCTTTAGAACCAATGAGCGGCAAGACATCAAATTCGCCAGTAGCGCCTAAATGTTGCGTTGCCCAGTTTCTAATCGCACTACGAAGTTCGGCAGTTCCCGCAGTTACTGGATAGCGCGGCGAATTTGAAGATTCTCGAAATACATTTTGAATAAATTCAGGAGTTGAGTCGACTGGAGTACCTTGCGAAAGATCGATAATTCCCGATGGATGTTTGCGCGCCGTCTCTCCGTAGGGAGCTAAAGCATCCCAGGGAAAATCTGGAAGTGGGGAGCGCAAAAACTTTTACTCGCTCTTGGGCGGAAGTGCTACAACCTCTGCGTGATCACTATTGACGAGACCAACTTTGCTCGCGCCGCCAGGTGATCCAATTTCTACAAAGAACTCTGTATTTACCTTAGTGAAATCTTTCCACTGTGATGGAACATCATCTTCATAATAAATTGCTTCTACAGGGCAGACCGGCTCACAAGCACCGCAATCAACGCACTCATCAGGTTGGATGTAGAGCATTCGATTACCTTCGTAAATACAGTCCACGGGACATTCTTCGATGCAGGACTTATCTTTTACATCGACACATGGCTCGGCAACTACGTAGGTCACGGTGGGGCTCCTTCTTCCTTAGTAAATAACTCCCTGATTCTAATCACAAAGTGCAAAAAGGTGCGAGATAAGGCTGGGCGATTATCGTTATGCCATGAAAAGAAGTGGCGCTGAGGGGTTGATGGATCACATCGGAAAGCGCCTGACTATCCGCCTTCATGATTCACGTGGCGGTTATCGAGATATCGTCGGAATTTTGGAGAGTGCCAGTTCTCTACGGCATAAAGATGGTCACGAAATAACCTTTTCTCAGGATGAAATTTCAATCTACCGAGAGATTATTCCGCTTCCAGATAAGGCTGGCAAAGGTGCGCCGCTAACAATTCGCGTCATTGAACTAGAAAAAATTTTGAACTCAACGTGGATTGCAGCAGAAGAAAAAATGCTTGGAAAATGGCTCATGAGGGCTAGCGGAAAATACACAATGCGGGCCAATTCTGTTTTACCACTAGGCGCTCCTCCATTTGGTGAACCTGAAAAAGAGATTGATCAAGCAATCAACGAAGTCGTCTCTTACTATCAGGATAGAAAGATTGCGCCAGTATTTCATTTACCTTTACCAATATATGAAGAGCTCGCAGAGTACTTGCTCCTACATGGTTGGATTGAAAAACTTCGAGCACAAGTTCAAATAATTGATATTACTTTCGAAGACATAACTTCGGAATCACGTATCGAAGTGAGCACAGATTGCACTCAAGAATGGTCAGAAATTCAAGGAGACGAAAGACTTTTATCGCTGATGGAAAGATCTCCAGCGCGCTACTACATTCTAAAAAGAGACAATGTGGCAGTGGCAGTTGCGCGTGCTGGGATTTTCGAAGAATGGGCAGTAATTACCCGTTTTTATGTGAAACCAGATTTTCGAGGACTTGGAATAGGTCAAGAAATGATGGCGCAAATTTTCAATGACTTACATGCGCGCAAAATAACTAAGGCAGCGCTCCAAGTGAATAGCGAAAATGAACCAGCCATTGCGTTATATAGAAAGCTTGGGTTTAGAAAACATCACGAATATTCATACCTGATTCGCGAAAGTGACCTATAGCGTGCGTTTTTCTATGTATGACACCGCTTCGCGAGAAGTTAAAGAAATTATCTCTAAAAATAGTGCAATTTCAATGTATTGCTGTGGGCCGACGGTTTATAGAGATGCTCATGTTGGAAACCTTCGTACATTCATTCTCTCTGATTTGATCAAACGTGCTCTCAAATTGCAGGGTGACACTGTGCGATTGATCCAGAATATTACGGATGTGGGTCACTTAGCTGAAGATTTAGATTCCCAAGACAAGATGTTAATGCAAGCAAAGAAAGAAAATAGTGAACCCTTTGAAATTGCGAGAAAATACGAAACGAAATTTCATTTCGATTTAGCTGCTCTCAATGTTGAGCCAGCGGATCAGTATCCTCGCGCAAGTGAAACGATTGAGTTGATGCAAGAAATGATCTCTTCGCTAATTGAGAATGGTTCGGCATATATAGGTACTGATGCGAATATCTATTTTTCAGCTAAATCTTTTGCAAGTTACGGAGCAATAAGTGGAAATAAACTTGATGCCCTTCAACCTGGCCATCGATATGAATATCTCGATGAGGGTGGAAAGTTATTTCATGCAGATTGGGCATTGTGGAAAAGCGCGGGAACGCGCACTGAAATGATTTGGGATTCTCCTTGGGGCGCTGGTTTTCCAGGGTGGCATATTGAATGTTCGGCAATGTCACTGCGGTACTTGGACAATCATGTAGACGTTCATGTGGGTGGAATTGATTTACGCTTTCCTCATCATGAGAATGAACGTGCACAATCAAATTCGATAACAAAAAATGAGAGCGTTTCGCATTGGATTCACGGTGAACATCTGCTTTTTGAAGGTAGAAAAATGTCAAAGAGTGCAGGAAATGTGCTCCTGCTTTCAGATATCACTGCAAGGGGTATTGACCCACTATCTCTTAGGTTGGTGATTTTAGAGAATAAATACCGTTCACAAATGGACCTCACCTGGGACTCTATTGATGCAGCTTTCACCACTCTCAAGAGATGGCGCAAGAAAGTTGATTCTTGGGGTTCGAGTCTTATTGTGAAGAAAGATGATGAGATTTTTTCATCGCTAATGAATGACCTTGACACTCCTAAGGCAATTCAAAGATTACGAACTATTGAAAAAGACTCACTTATAAGCGATGAAATGAAACGTGCGATATTTATGTACGCAGATCAAGTTCTAGCTTTAGATCTTGGCATCAAGAAGAATTCAAAATCCATATCAGCGCAATGTGCAAAATTACTTGAGGAAAGAAACATAGCTCGACAGGAAAAAGACTGGGCTAAGAGTGATTTATTACGTGATCAACTTATGCAAGAGGGAATTATCGTGAGCGACACTTCCAGCGGTCAAGAATGGGATTTGATCTAAAGCGCGAGTGCAACTGCTGCGAAGACGGCGATGAATCCAATATTGATCAGAGCGCTTCCAAGTGCATCACCTTGTACAAGAATTTCATTGCTTAGCCCCGGTGATCCTGCCCGGAACACAATAAGAACCCAGGTCAGGGCAGCAATCACTTTCAAAAATCTACTACCCCATGCCCGACCAATTGCCCAGATTCCTACCATTGAAGAAATTACTGCGAATAGAAATCCGAATGGTGGTAAAACTAAATGCAAGAATATCGAGCCGATTGCAAGAAATGCTCCAATAAAAATTGCATAGATACTTCGCACTATAAAATCACACCTGCAAATAGATCGGTCTCTCGACCTTGATCATTGAATGGTTCTGCTTTTGTGCCTTGTACAAGGGTGTAGTACTCGTCACCCCAAATCTGAAGACCTAAATTATTTGAAAGCGCAAAAAATGGCCCGTCCATAGCAATTTGGGTTTCGTGAGCTTTCATCGCATCCATTTTATTATTCACATATGCGCCGCCATCAATGAGTGTTGTGACAAATTTGTCATCTTTAGCAAATGGAAGATCATCAACACTTTCTGCGCCAAAGAAATCCGAACCTAGCTCTTTCATTTTCGCTATACCTTCGGCAAGAACTGATTTAGGCATTGTGTTCCAATAAACCTTCTGCACTTTCCATTGATCAGCAAGTTCTACCGCGCGCATTGCTACTCGATGAGCTTGTATATGGTCAGGATGTCCGTAACCACCAATTTCGTCATAAGTGACAAGTACGTGTGGTTTGACTTCATGAATGATCTTTACGAGAAGCGAAGCTGCAGAATCCAAATCCGCTTGCCAAAAAACATCTGGGCGGTTATTTGGATCAGTACCCATCATTCCGCTATCGCGAAAAATGTGGTCTGGGGCTCCCAGAAAACGGTAATCGGTTATACCGAGTGCCTTCATAGCTTTAGCTAGTTCAATTTCTCGATGACTACCTAAACCATCGTCGACACCACTTGCTAAATGCGAAAGTCCAGGGACAAGCACTTCGCCTTCTTCTCCACGTGTACAGGTAACAAGTGTTACGCCAGCGCCGCGCGCTGCGTAAAGTGACATAGTTGCGCCATTATTTATAGTCTCGTCATCTGGGTGTGCATGTACAAGTAAAAGTCGGTATCCGTCATATGAAGTGCGCATATTTTTCCTTCGTCGATATTAGTAAATCGGTAAAGATGGATCTATCTGTTTTACCCAAGCAACTACCCCACCACTCACATGCGTTGCATCGCTAAAACCAGCATTTTTTAATACTGCTAGACATTCAGCGGACCTCACACCCGACTTACAGTGAAGAATAATTGGCTTATCTTGGGGTAATTGTGCAAGTGCGCTTCCGTCGAGAAATCCTTGTTTAGGAATGAGGGTTGCTCCAGGAATCTTGACGATTTCCCACTCACTAGGTTCGCGTACATCTACTAAGAAAAAGTTTTCTTTATTATCTATCTTCTCTTTTAGCGCAGTTACTGTAATAGTCGAATCTTTGACTGCGCTTTCGGCGGCATCAGTAAGCACTCCGCAAAATGCTTCATAATCAGGTAGAAGTTCGGTTTGCGTTGGATTATCTCCACACAATGGGCAGTGAGGATCTTTGCGCACCTTAATTTTGCGGTAAGACATTTCAAGTGCGTCATAAATCATGAGTGAGCCAATAAGTGGCTCGCCAACACCAGTAATAACTTTTATCGCTTCAGTTGCTTGAATAGAACCGATGGATGCACAAAGAACTCCGAGAACTCCACCTTCGGCACAACTTGGCACCATCCCTGGTGGTGGTGGTTCTGGATAAAGGCATCGGTAACAAGGTCCGTATTCAGCCCAGAAAACACTTGCTTGGCCATCGAAACGATAAATAGATCCCCATACATATGGCTTCTTGAGTAGTACGCAAGCATCATTTACTAAGTAACGAGTTGCAAAATTATCTGTGCCGTCAACGATGATGTCGTATTGAGAAAATATCTCCATTACATTTGAAACATCAAGACGTAATTCATGTGTAATCACTTTGACGTAAGGATTGATTTCAGAAATTTTTTCCTTTGCGCTAAGCGCCTTACTTTTACCAATATCGGATTGCCCATGAATAATTTGGCGCTGCAAGTTTGATTCGTCCACAGTGTCGAATTCAACGATTCCAATTGTTCCAACACCTGCAGCAGCCAGATACATCAGTGCTGGGGAGCCAAGTCCGCCTGCGCCGACACATAAAACTTTCGCATTCATGAGGCGTTGCTGTCCCGCCATTGCAAGATCAGGAATTATCAAATGTCGGCTATAGCGACGCACTTCATCGACTGTTAGTGCGGGACCAGGAGAAACTAGCGGAGGAATTTTCATTGTGTGCCATTCTGCCACGCGAAGAGTAGGCACCGCCAATTAGAAGTTTGCGAATGGTTTGCATATTCATTAGCGTTTTACGGTAATTGGGCTCTACGATTACCCCGATGACAAGCACACAAGAGCGCAAAGACGATATCCCAAAGGATAAAGCTCGTCTTCCACGCGATGAGAGACGCGCAATTCTCCTCTCGGCAGCACTCGAGGTATTTACTGCAGCGGGATATCACGCCGCCGCAATGGATGAGATTGCCGATCGTGCTGGAGTTAGTAAGCCAGTTCTTTACCAACATTTTCCATCAAAACTTGAACTTTATTTAGCGGTACTCGATGTACACATTGATTCACTTGTATTCGAAATTCAAAAAGCGATCGCATCAACTCCAGATAATGCAAGCCGTGTTCGTGCAACAGTGGTTGCATACTTTTCATTTATCGAAAGCGAAGGCGAAGCATTTCGACTTTTGTTTGAAAGTGATATGAGTGTTGAACCAGCTGTGCGCGAACGTCTTACGCGAATGACTTATGACTGTGCAGCTGCTGCAAGCGCAGTCATCTCAGTAGATACTGGCTTGCCAAAAGAGGCAGCGATGCTCTTGGGTGTTGGCATGATTGGTTATGCTCAAGTAACAGCGCGCCATTGGCTAGAACGTGACAGCAAACTCACAAGGCAACAAGCCGTTGATCTCGTAGAAAATCTAATGTGGCGAGGTATTTCAGGATTTCCTCGTAATCAATAATTTCTTACGCGCAAAGCACGGTAATTGCAGATACTCACCACCGATAGGATTAGCACTATGACAACAAAGAAGAGCCAACCAAGCCATAACAGCGAAGTTCGAATCGCAGTTACCTATGTAAGTGGCGACCTAACTTTTGAATCCCCAATGAGCCCAGCCGATATTCGCACTGCTGTTGCCGCTTCCCTTTCATCAGGTAAGCCTCTCGAACTCACAGATATTCGTGGACATGAAATCATCGTCCCTGCCGACAAAATTGCTTTCGTTGAAGTTGGAAATTCTGCAGCACGTCGTGTGGGCTTCGGCGCACTCTAAGGTGACAAAAACTTTCGCTGATCTTCCACTACGTCGCGAGACGATTGAAGCGCTCAATACACATGGTTTTACTTCTCCTTTTCCAATTCAGGAGATGGTTTTACCAATTGCCCTCAGCGATGGCGATGTTATTGGCCAAGCAAAGACGGGTACCGGAAAAACTTTAGCTTTCGGTATTCCATTGATTGAAAAAGTAATTGCACCTTTGGATTCAGAATGGACTGATTTCGACAATAAAGGACTCCCCCAAGTATTAGTAGTCGTACCTACTCGCGAACTCTGCGTGCAAGTAACAAAAGATATTGAAGAATTGGCGAATAACCGTGGCATTCGAACTCTTGCTGTCTACGGTGGACGCGCATTCGAACCTCAGATCGAAGCTTTATCAAATGGCGTTGAAATCGTTGTGGGAACTCCCGGACGACTTTTGGATCTCTATCGCCAAGGTCAGCTCAAACTCAAAGAAGTTTCACGACTAGTACTCGATGAGGCTGATGAAATGCTCGATCTTGGCTTCCTGCCAGATGTTGAGAAAATCTTTACAAGTACTCCAAAGCGTTCTCAAACAATGCTTTTTTCAGCAACTATGCCTGGAGATATCATCGCTCTTGCTCGTCGCTTTATGAATCAACCAATTCATATTCGTACGCAAGATAATGAAGATGAAGGTGCAGTTGTTTCTCGTATTGAACAACATGTTTACCGCGCACACGCACTCGATAAAATTGAAATGCTTGCACGCATCCTTCAAGCCGATGGCCGTGGGCCAACCATGGTCTTCTGCCGCACGAAGAGAACATGTCAAAAAACTGCTGATGACCTCTTAGAGCGTGGCTTTAGATCTGCCGCCATTCATGGAGATCTTGGACAGAGTGCGCGCGAAAAAGCTCTTTCGGATTTCAAGGCTGGAAAATCAGATGTTTTAGTTGCAACAGATGTTGCAGCACGAGGAATTGATATTGATGGCATTACACACGTAATCAACTATCAGTGCCCAGAAGATGAAAAGACGTATGTGCATCGAATTGGTAG
>CAIOIJ010000016.1 GCA_903858325.1 uncultured Actinomycetes bacterium | reverse complement strand
TTGTCTTCACCTTATTTTTGAGCGCACTAAATACAGCCACAATTGTCCTTTTGTTTTTTCACCATCTGATTGAATCTCTCTGACTCAAACGCGGTGAAGCGATAGGTATATTATAATTTATCCACAGGTCAAAATGCACATCCAAAAGGTGTTTTTCGCCCCGAAAGACTCAACAAAGCCTTTATAGAGCGAGCGCACTCCTAATTGCATCCCCCACAGATTCGACTTCAATAAGGAAGCCATCATGGCCAAAATCAGATGAAATCGTTACAAGTGGGGCTGCAGCAGGTACTAAATCAGCTATCTCTGCCTGCAGGCGCGGCGGAAAGAGGCGATCTGTATCAATGGAGACCACAACAACTGGAATTGTGATTTCAGAGAGCGCCTTGGCAACTCCCCCACGACCCCGACCAATATCGTGAGAATTCATCGCCTCCGTCAGGGAAATATAAGTATTTGCATCAAAGCGCTTGGCAAGTTTGCCGGCTTGGTGGTCTAGATAGGACTCAACTGCAAAGCGCCCAGTCTCATCGCCTTGTAGTTCGCGACCAAAGCGAACATCCATCTCTGACTCTGTTCGATATGTCAGATGCGCAATTCGCCGCGCTATTCCCATTCCAACGAGTGGGCCATGCTCTTGCTCGTAATAATCACCGCCATTGAAATTTGGATCAGATTTTATTGCGCGAATTTGAATTGATGCAGTGCCGATTTGATCACCTGTGGCAACTGCTGAGGAACCAATGGTGCAGATTGCTCCTACGCGCTCTGGTAATTGCGCCGCCCATTCAAGCGATCGCATTCCCCCCAGTGATGGACCTACTGCGAGGCGATACTTTTGAATTCCTAGCGCATCGCTAAATGCAACTTCGGCGCCAACCATGTCGCGAATTGTCAGTGATGGAAAGCGAGAACCCCCACGTTTTCCATCGGGTGCGATACTCGATGGTCCTGTACTTCCCTGACATCCGCCGATGACATTAGGACAGATAACAAAATATTTATCAGTATCGAATGGCAACCCTGGCCCAACCATTGAAGGCCACCAACCTGGAACATCAGACCACCCTGTCATCGCATGATTGACAAGGATTGCATTATCTTTTGCGGCGTTGAGGGTTCCCCAACTTTGATATGCGATTGTGATGTCAGGAAGTGTTTCGCCATTTTCAAGTAAGAGAAAACCGATTTTGATAAATTGGCGATCACCAGGTTCGTGATATTCCAACCACGCCCCTGTTACATCGGTACTTATATTTTTCTTCGTCACAATAAATCCTTACACGCACTTGTTTATTGCTTATGAAAGTCATAAGTAATAAACCTGGTCGTCACCCGGAGCACCCCGCCGCGGTGGAGGGTTGCCGTCTAGTAAGCCGGGGCTAATACCTAGAACTCGTGACCTGGGTGGAAGTCTAACTCATCGCAATTGCACTTACACCGTCACGATGTAATCAGCTCGAGAACGGCCTCTCTCGATTAGCGCAGCATTTGTTTCATCGCTACCCAGCGCCCATTCGCGCGCAGCCTCTGGCGATTTTCCATAACGAATATGGCGCGAGATCAAGCGGGATTGGCGCATCCATTCATCAATATCGAGAAACCAACATTGATCTAGCAGCGGTGCAATGACTTCCCAACCGCCTTCGTCGTGGAGTAAATAATTGCCTTCAATGATGATCAGGCGTGCCTGCGCAGGAACGGATGCCCCATCAGGAATTGATGCTTCGATACTTCTATCGAAGAGTGGAAAAAATACTGCTTCTTTTGCTTCCCGAACGGTAGTGAGTAGTTGGGCAAAATCGCCAACATCGAAAGTATCGGGTGCACCTTTGCGTTCGCGCCGATCGAGCATAAGCAAGATTTCATTGCTCATGTGATAGCCATCCATATTTATATGCGCAACATCCGGTGACTTGAGCCCATTGACAAGTGATTTTGTGAATGTTGATTTACCACTTCCTGGCTTGCCAACAATTCCAAGTAGAAAGCGCTCTTGACTCGATTCGAGTAATTCTCGAATATGAGTAAGAGCGCCTTCTAATGAATCAATCTGAGCGGTCATGCCATAGATTCTAAAGCATTTTTACGCTTGGAAAATATTCGCCACAATCTTTGGATGCAGTTGCGCGCGCATGGCGGAAAATGAACGAGGTGGCCAACCTGCCTTGAATACGCGTCGCAACAAAATGGCTAATGAATACGAAGGATCATCGGCAAGTGCGCGCTCTAGCGCCTTGAGAGCGAGCTCGCTCTCTCCATTTTCATATGCAAGGGAGGCAAATAGGGATGCAGCTGGTGCAACAAAATGGGGTGGCGCAATGATTGTGAGGTAATGCCACATAGCTAAATATGTCGAGAGATTTTCATCGTTATGAGAACCAAGGGCATAATCGCGCACCTGAATATCGCTGAGTCGGCCAATGACATGGGCTAGTAAATCGATGTCATCACATGAGCCATTTATTTCATAATCAAGGGCAAGATCCACAATCGCATTTGCACCATCTTGCTGCAATGAATTGAGGTCGGGAGAATCTGAATCTACAAAGAAGCTCTGCACCGCTTCGACGAATTCTGTGTCAGTTGAGAGTTCAATTGACTCTAGTGAAAAAATAATATTGTTGCGATCATCTGCTGGTGTACATGTTGTCATTTCTACTCAATTCACAAAGGTTGTTGGTGCGCTTACAACAGTGACTGTTGCCACTGATGTCTTCTTGACTGTTCCTGTAATTGCACGGCTGACGCCGTTATGGGTGAAATTTCCGTTCCAGGTGGAAAGCAGAGTTACTAAATACGTGCCCGGTTGTGAATAGGTGTGGCGAATTTTTCCATCAGGGTAGGGAGCTCCATTTTCAAGCGAACTCAAAAAAGTTCCATCACCAAATGACCATGTGAAACTTGGCCGCAGTGCAACATCAACTATTTCGCCTACAACGTTTACTCTGCTTTGAAAAATAGTTGGCAAATCACACCAAAAATAGATTGGAACATTGACGAGAGGTTCTATCTCGGGTTGGTATGCAACGCCTGCTGTGGGCAAGAGTTTTACTAAACGATCACTCAGCGAGACGGCAGGCAACTTCGTAACTTTTTTCACTGCGCGCGGTTTATATGTGCGTTTTACTTTTGGTACAGGTGTTCCCGATGGCTTTGGCGGAAGTGCCTTTTTAGTCACTTTAGGTTTAGGCGCAATAGGAACTTTCGTTGTGACTTTCTTCTTTATTGGACCATTGCCTTTGTGTCCCTCAATAATGATTTCGCCATTTCGGGTATAGACATCAATGCATGCCGAGAGCGAACAATCGGCGCCATAGACAATGTTGGGAGTCAATGGGATGAGTGAAAAAAGTGGTACGAGTAGTAGATATTTTTTGTATTTCATGCGCGGCAGGGTAAATCTCCAGCGCTAGCTCTACCGTTTTAGTTACGCGCTATGTGGATATTTATGACACTCTAGGAACATGGTTGCCCGCGATGGAGATGGTTGGATTGATTGCGATTGCGGAAATCGCCACTGGGGAAAAAATGGCGCGGCAGGATTGCTCATTATTCGTGATGGATCGGTTTTGATGCAGCACCGTGCGCCGTGGGTTCACAATGGAGATACGTGGGGAATCCCTGGAGGTGCACGCGATTCTCATGAAAGCGTGACTGAAGGCGCAATTCGCGAAGCAATTGAGGAGACTGGCATCGATCCACACTATGTCACTCCGCTTTCAATCTTCGAAGATGATCACGGAAATTGGCGCTACGACACTGTTATTGCTCAAGGAAGTGCCGAATTAGTTGCTCACGAAGTCAACGATGAATCACATGAGGTACGTTGGATTGCGATAGATGAAGTTGACTCACAATTACTTCATCCAAGTTTTGGCGCAACGTGGCCAGATGTAAGGAAACTAATCGCCACTCTTTTGAGCTAAACGTCGTAAAGATTCGCGCACCACTGCCCCATCGGATGTTCGCCATAGCGGTGGCATTGAATTGAGTAGAACACTTCCGTAGCGCTTAGTAACAATACGTGAATCAAGGATTGCAACGACCCCACGATCATCAACGGAGCGAATCAAGCGACCAGTTCCTTGTGCAAGTAATAGAGCTGCGCGTGGCAGTGAAACTTGCATGAAGCCACTTCCGCCCGCTTCATCTGCTTGTGATGCTCGGGCAGACATAACTGGCTCATCTGGTCGTGGGAATGGGATGCGATCAATTGCAACAAGAATGCATGAATCTCCCGGAACATCTACACCTTGCCAGAGTGACATTGTTCCGATGAGTACCGAAGTTTCATCTTTTGCGAAACGCTCAACAAGGGGACCAACTGAATCTCCACGTTTTTGCGTAATTATTTTTATTGGCAAATCAGCGAGGACCTTGCGCAAATGTAAATCTGCAGCCTCAACTCCACGCCAAGAACTAAAGAGGGCAAGCGTTCGACCACCTGCTGCATCAATGAGTTCGCCTAATTCGGTGAGTACTTCGCTACTTGGTCCATCACGACCAGGTTCTGGCAAATGTTTTGGCATATAGAGAACGCCTTGGTTAGCAAAATCAAAAGGA
This sequence comes from uncultured Actinomycetes bacterium, assembly GCA_903858325.1. Classification (GTDB taxonomy): domain Bacteria; phylum Actinomycetota; class Actinomycetes; order Nanopelagicales; family Nanopelagicaceae; genus Planktophila. The sequence continues at coordinate 6,524 of CAIOIJ010000016.1, read as the reverse complement.
GAGCCAACATCGAGCATCTGGACATTTGCAGGATCGATTTCGTCATCATCTATCTCTGCAACGTCAGCATCACTGCCGACTAGAAAGCCAATACTTTTTGCCATTGCGTCAAAATTATTTCCAACGGTCAGTGTTGCAGATGTTGCAATGACTGGAGTTTGTGTAAGCAAATTAGAACGTAAGACATGGGAAACAGAGAGTGGTGCAAGGTGAAGAGTCGAAAATGTTGGTTCGTACCACAGTACTTGACCCTTACCTAGTTTGAGAATTTTGGCAGCAGTTGTTGAAACTTCCGTAATGGCGCCTTTGACGCGTGCGCGCTCGGCCATGGCATCGGTACCGATGGCCTCTTCATCGGCAGTAAGAGACTGAGTAATTGCTTGCGCAGCTTCACGAACTTTACGGATGGGCGATTCGAGAACAGATGGAATCTCTTCGAGTCGACCTTGTGCCGAGAAATCAGAACGTACATGGTCTCCGTAATCGGCCATTGCATCATGGAAATTATCGGCAGCTTTTGTAAATGCCTCAGCTAATTTTCCGGGCATATATTTACGCGCCATTGCTGCAGCGCGAATTACTCGAGCAGAAGTTAATTCTTCCGTAACTGCCTGCGTTGTACGATCCATAAACTCGTGAGCTTCATCCAAAATCACGGCATCTCTTTCAGGCAAAATTGGATGAGAATCAACGATTTCAATCGCTAAAAGCGTGTGATTTGTAACCACAACATCGGCGCTCTGCGCTTTGGTCTTTGCATTTGCTGCAAAGCACTGACTTCCGTAATTACAGTTATCTGCACCGACACATTCGCGCCCCGATGTTGAATTAGCGAGCCACACGCGACGATCTACATCAGGTGCATCATCACGATCGCCTGTGATTCCTGGTGTCTTCGCCCAAGCATGAAGGCGCTGCGCATCTTTACCCAGGGAAGATACTTCGAGTAGAACTTCACCATCGGGATCTTCATCAGTGCTATTCATCTTCTGTAAACAAATGTAATTTCCTACACCTTTGTAAATCGCATAAGTAATTTCGCGACCAAGTTCTTTTTCTAGAGCTGGTACAACTGCTGGCAAATCTCGCTCTACTAATTGCCTCTGCAATGCAAGAGTTGCTGTTGCAACGAGAACTTTTCGACCGTGCACTAATGCAGGAACAATGTATGCCAAAGATTTTCCAGTACCCGTACCTGCTTGCACCATCAAGTGGTGGCGATCAGTGAGTGCATTTGCTACAGCTTCCGCCATTTCAATCTGACCCTCGCGAGGTGAACCACCAATTGCATTCACTGCGGCATCCAATGCCTTGCGCACTTGGACGGAAAGTTCACTCATTGGTGCACCTTATCCAATAGATGAGACAAAGTTCGTCATAAGAAAAAATGTTGCATTGTTCAATATGCATTCAACGTAAAAGATGGAAAGATATGCACATGACACAAACTAGAACCCTCGGTCCTTATCAAGTTTCACCTATCGGTCTTGGCTGTATGCCAATGTCAGGATTCCCGCCAGAGAAGGCATGGATTCTTGAAAAGCGCGATCAAGCGATCAGCGTTATTCATGCAGCCCTTGATGCCGGAATTACCCTCCTTGATACTGCAGATATTTACGCTCCAACATGGAACACCATTGGTCACAATGAAAAATTGGTTGGTGAAGCATTTCGCACATGGAATGGTTCAGCCGATGCGAAAAAGAAAGTTGTTATCGCAACTAAGGGCGGAATTACTCGTGGTCCCGGAAATGATTGGTTTGGTACTGGCGGCCGTAACGCCGAAGAGCATTACCTCTATCGCGCTGCTGAAGCATCAGCTGCAAAGCTCGGCGTAGAAAAAATTCAATTGTGGCAACACCACCGCTTGAATCACACAATGCCATATGAGACTCAATTTGAAAATGTAATGAAACTCAAGGCACATGGAATTGTTCTCAACGTTGGCGTCAGTAATGTCAATGCAGAACAACTACGCCGCGCAATTAAAATCGGTGGAACACCAGCACAAGGTGGACTCATCTCTGTACAAAATGAGTGGAGTCCGCGCTACCGTCACGGCGCTGAAGTTCTAGAAATATGCAAGGAGAATGGAATCGCATTCTTGCCATGGTCACCTATGGGTGGAATTGGTAATCCTGGCGCTGTTGGCACAGGCAAGTACAACGCCTTTGATGAGTTGGCTAAAGCAAAAGGCGTTTCAGCTTATGCAATAACAATTGCATGGCACCTTGCTAATTCACCTGTTGAAATTCCAATTCCTGGTGCTACTCGGCCAGAGTCAATTCTGGATTCGTACAAAGGTGTCAGCATTACATTGAGCGCCGATGAATTAGCGGGGCTCAATGCTTCCCTTTCGACTGATCTCGGTCCAATTCACGAAGAATTGATCGATCAGCCACCATTTCGTGACTAATTTCTAGCGACGTTTGAAGGAGAGCACTGCCATTGGAGCGTGCTTTCCATCGATATCTACAGTGATGTGATTTGCGCTTCGAGAAATCGTTGCTTTTTCACCATTGAGGAAATGTGCACTTGAATCATCGACTAACGACTCTGGAACTTCAAAAGTAGTTTTTCCGGTTGATTCAATATGTGCAAATACTTCATCGCCAACACCAGTCCAGCGAATCCATGGTGAATCAGATGCTTTGAATTCTGGAACAGCATTGGAAGCGTAAATAGCTTTGGAATTTATCTTCATCCAATCACCCATTTGACGCAAAACTTTCTGCTGCAATTCTGGAATTTCGCCCGAGGCCGTTGGGCCAACATTGAGCAACAGGTTGCCGCCACGAGAAACAATGTCGAGTAAGTGATGTAACAAGCCACTGATATTGAGGTAATGCTCATCGGTTTCAAGTTGGTTGTAACCAAATGAATAGCCAACTCCGCGATTGTTTTCCCACACTCCCCCATCTTCAACGTGCAGATTCATCTTGTATTCACTGGTCTTGTAGTCACAATGAGGAACTCCCCAACGATCATTGACTACTCCCGTTGGAACATGTGAATAGTAGTAATCAAAAAGGGCAGGCAATGAATACTCACCTTCGCGCTTTGAAAAATCTGGCCAGTTGATATCGTTGAAGATAACTTCTGGCTTGTAGCGATCAATAATGTCTACAACGTGTTCGTAGCAATACATTGAATATGCTGCATCCGATGGACGCGCTAATTCGTATTCATCATTATGCGGTGGAAGATTAGTGATACTCCAGTCCAAGCCGCCCGAATAATAAACACCAAAATGTAAGCCTTGCTTGCGTACGGCGCTTGCAATATCACCGATCAGATCGCGTTGAGGTCCTCTGTTTACAGTATTGCGGGTACCTGTACCTGGCGCTGGCCATAATGCAATGCCATCATGATGCTTAGTGGTTGGCAATACATATTGCGCACCAGAGTAAGCAAAAAGTTTTGCCCATTGATCTGGATTGAAATTTTCGGCTTTCCATTGGTCTAAGAAATCGTCATAGGGCGCATTGCCATGAACTTTCTTGTGATGTTCCTGGGCGGGCGATCCCTCAATGCGAATCGTGTTGAAGTACCACTCTGCATATGGATTATGTGGAAACCATTTCTTAGCTTCCATTGTTCCGAGCTCGCCAATTGGTTCACCCCATGCAGGGACTGAATAAGCGCCCCAGTGAATAAAGATTCCGAATTTTGCTTCGGTATACCACTGTGGAACATCGCGCTTGAAGCGATCCCAGTTGACTGCATCTGCCATTTTTTTCTCCTTTGAGTAGTGGTTTACCAATTACGAATTTTTATTGATGAAGGGTCTCCACCAAAATCTAAAACAATCACCGGCATGAGTCCGAAGACCTTACCTCCCCGAACATCGATTATGATTTCTCCATCGGGATCCGGTAACTCTGCATCATGAATCGCTGTTCTACGGGTAAATGTCAGCTCTTCATTACTTCCTAATAATTTCGCTGATTTCAAACGTGCAACTTTCACGCCACGAACTACGACACTTTCTTGCGGTAATGCAAAGTTATGCAAATAGATTATTTTCCCGCATTGAGTGGAGGGGCCGTAATACTGCCAATCTTCTAACCCTGGAGAAACATCTTCTACGCTCTCTTTGTTTACTTTCATCCAGATTGCTAAATCTTCTAATCTCTTAGCTTCCTCAGGTGCCAAAGTTCCATCTGGTTTAGGCCCAACGTTTAGAAGAAGGTTTCCTCCGCGAGAAACAACTTCGATAAGAGTGCGCAAGATTTCATATGTTGATTTATATGTCTTATCAGTTGGAACATATGCCCATGAATAATTGATTGTCATGCAGCATTCCCAGGGCTCTGCAATCGGTTTTGCTGGAATCCATTGCTCAGGAGTTCGGTAATCGCCTTGAGTAAAAAGCCTGTCGTTGATTAATGTATTGGGTGAAATCGCACGGATATGATCGCCGAAATCTTGAGAGTTCCATACTTCATCACTTCGTTCCCATGCACCGTCAAACCATAAGAGATCGACTGGGCCGTACTCAGTTAATAACTCGGTCAATTGATCTTTTGTGTACTGACGAAATGATTCCCATTGCTGCGCAGTTCCCATAGGAGGGCTTTCGCCGAAAATGTATGGACGGTATTCATCTTTCCATTCCAAATAACCCTCATGGCCCCAGTCTGCTAACGAATAATAAATTCCTACCTTTATTCCAACTTCACGAGCTGCATCAACATATTCCCGCAAAATATCTCGACCTGTTGATTGGAAAATTGAAGTTGAAATATTTCTATCACCAAATTTTGATGGCCAAATGGCCCAGCCGCTGTGATGTTTTGCCGTAAAAACTGCATATTTACATCCAGCATCTTTAGCTTTTTGTAAGAAATCTTTTGGGTTCCACAGCGTTGGATTGAAAGTCTTCTCTGTTGAACGATATTGCTCAACATTGACTAGATTGCCAAGTGGTAGAGCAAAATTCACATCACCCAACATTGGCCAAGACATTTCAATTCCCTGTTGGCTGGCATGATCGAGGCAAATGAAAAGTCCTAGACCAGCACCTGTAAACCACTCTGAACAACGTTGTTGATGACCACTGATGAGAGGATGAAAATCATTCAACCTTGGCGCCAACGCCTCTTTATCAAAAACATTGGTCTCAGTGGCCATCACAACATCAATCTTTTATGACTAATTGAAAGCTACGACAGTTGGTCCTTCGACCTTTGGCGCTGCAATTGTCATTGAGATTTTAGAACCATTGCGGGTTACTGCAATTGCTCCGCCACCAAGAACTGTTGCACTCTTGATATCTACCGCACTCTCGGGTGCATCAAATTCAACTGAACCTGTTGCATCGATAATTGCGAAGCGCTTCTTTCCATTTGCAGTCCAGCGAACCCATGGTGAATCAGATGCTTTTACATCTTCTGCAACACGTGATGCATAGATTGCTTCCTTATTGACCGCCATCCATGCGCCAATGCCTTCAAGAACCTTGCGTTGGAATGCAGGAATCTCGCCATCGGCAGTTGGGCCAACGTTGAGAAGAAGATTTCCGCCACGTGAAACGATATCGATCAAGTGGTGTTGAGCAGCATTGACGCTCATGTAGTGCTTCTCATCTTCAATTTGGTTATAACCAAATGAGAGTCCGATACCGCGACAATTTTCCCAAGCGGAGCCGCTCTCATTATCGAGTCCATGTTGGTATTCACTTGTCTTGTAATCAGAATGTGGGACTCCCCAGCGATCATTAGTCACGCCCTGTGGCACGGTCTTATAGAAATGATCAAAGATTGCAGCGAGTGAATATTCCCCTTCACGCTTTGCAAAATCTGGATACTCAATGTCATCCCACAAAACATCTGGCTTGTAGCGATTGATCAAGTCCGTAATGTGCTCATAGCAATACATTGCATAGGCAGCATCACTTGGACGATATCCGCGCACATGCTCACTCTTTGTCATTGGAGGGAAGTTATCAACGCTCCAGTCCAAACCACCTGAGTAATAAACACCAAACTTAATTCCGGCTTTGCGAACTGCTTCCGCAATTGCTCCAACTAGGTCGCGCTTTGGACCGCGTGCAACAGTGTTACGTGTTCCTGTACCTGGTGCATCCCACAAAGTAATTCCATCATGGTGCTTAGTTGTTGGAATTACATATTGTGCGCCAGCCTTTGCAAAAAGTGCTGCCCAGTCATCAGGATTGAATTTGCTAGCTTTCCATTGATCTAAGAAATCGTCATACGGTGCGCCACCATAAACTTCTTGTTGGTGCTTTTGCGCAGGAGATCCTTCAATTCGAATTGTGTTGTAGTACCACTCTGCATATGGGTTATGTGCCATCCATACACTTTCATCAACTGCACCTAATTCACCAGTTGGTTCTGCCCATGCAGGTACTGAGTAAGCACCCCAGTGAATGAATATTCCAAACTTGGCATCTGAAAACCATGTCGGCACTGGACGATTGAAGCGTTCGAAATTCTTGAATTCCATGGTTATCTCCTTAGTGATGCTTAGTGTGAAAATTCAATAACAGTAGGTCCCGGCAC
>CAIOIJ010000015.1 GCA_903858325.1 uncultured Actinomycetes bacterium | reverse complement strand
CAGATTTTCGCTCACGTTCTGTGGCAATCAAAGAAGAGCGTTCACATCAAGTAAAAGAACATCTCTGGGTGCTGTGGACAGATTATTTCAAGCCAAATCACTTTGAGGCATATCCTCAACTTCACACACTTTTCAATGAAGCAACAAAGCTTGCAGGCGCTGCTGGTACAAAGGGCACCCAAGATGTTGCAGTTGCAGATAAGTTGATTTCAAAGATTGATGAAATCGCAGAAATTTTCTGGGCAACTAAGAAATAAGGTTTTGCGCGGCAGTGCGAGCGAGGAAAGATACTCGCTCCACTGTCGTTCTTTTTAATATCGCAGTAGCAACCTGACGCTCGCCTTCAAAGACATCACATTCAAATGTCAGATTACGTCCAACTACTTCTATGCAACGCGCATTCCCTCTAAGTTCTGCGCCAATACCGGCCGAATTGATTGAATTGAATTCTATGCTCACAAAAATTGTGGTCTCACCTGGCTCCAAATAATCAGATATTGCAATGATTGCAGCGTGCTCCATGATGTTGAGAAGATGTGATTGCGCAACAATCGGTAAATCGCCGATACCCATTGCAAGGGCGGTATCACCAGGTCGTACAGACATAACTGCAAAGCCAACAGCTCCTATTACATCCTCTGCTGGTTGCATAGCGATTTAGTTCTGCCCGTCATCAAAGCGAATCTCTTGTGTGTGCTCGATTGTTGTTTCACGATGCTCAATATTTCCGAACTCATCAATTTCAATAGATATTTCAGTCATCTTGAATTCAGTAACAACTTCGGATGCAAACTGGCCCATCATTTGAGCTTGAAGTTGCAGATGAATCTGATCATGCAAATCTTGAGGTGCACTCTCACAACATGTACGTCGCAAGACATCTTGCAAGAGCGTACGCATTGCTTGTTCGTGTGCTAATTCTGCTTGGCAATTAGAACACATAGTCATATGTGCAGCGAAAGCTTCTCCGCGAGGTTCTGCGGCAATATCGCCATCGACAAATATGACAATCGAATTCAATACATCAGCGCAAGGAATCTCATGAAATATCATTTTTCGCTCCCCTCAGTTGGAGCGTTCTTTTTAGTCTCTGTGTCATAACCGAGTTCTTTGGCATACTCAGTAAGACGTTCGCGAAGTTGTTTTCTACCTCGATGCAGGCGCGACATGATTGTTCCAGCAGGTGCGCCAACAATTTCAGCAATCTCTTTATATGAAAAGCCTTCTACATCAGCTAAATAAACTGCAATGCGAAATTCTTCAGGAATATCAAGAAGTGCTCTCTTTATATCGCTATCCGGAAGATTTTCGAGTGCTTCAACTTCAGCTGACTTGCCCTGGTCACTTGTATGTGATGCTGATTTGAAAAGATCTGAGTCATCTACTTCACTCGAAGTAAGTTGAGGGCGTCGTTGATCTTTACGATAAGTATTTATAAATGTTGTCGTAAGAACTCGATAAAGCCACGCTTTAAGATTTGTTCCAGGCTCAAATTGATGGAAAGAAGCAAAAGCTTTCAAATAAGTATCTTGCACCAAATCTTTAGCATCATCAGGATTCTTTGTGTAACGAAGTGCAGCTGCATATAGCTGATTTGTGTAGGCAAGAGCATCTCGCTCGAAGCGGATAGTGCGCTCCGCCGAGCTCTCCTTGACTAAGTCTGTCGATGTCATTGCGGTTAGATTATCGCTAAAAGAGGGTTTCTGGCTCGCCGAGAGTTATTGCACGCGTCAAATCTTCGCCTTTGTTAGCCACCGAATTTACTGCGTTAGATACTGGTCGGGCTACAAGGTGCGCATCTGGTTTTTCCAGAAGCATTAGATTTTGCAGAGTTGCGATTTCTCGCTCTTGTGGATCCAGCCATGCATCCCAACGATCTCGCGGCATCATCACCGGCATGCGACTATGAATTGTTGCTAATTCACCAACTGCCTCACGCGTAATAACCGATGCACTTTCAATTAGCTTTCCTTCAGGTGATAGCCATGAACTCCAAATACCTGCAATTGAAAGTTGTTTACCTTCATCGGATGAAATAAAAAAAGGTTGCTTTGGTGAATATGCACCGAGAGCCGTTGCCCATTCGTAATAACCTTCGGCGGGAATCAAAGCGCGTGTGCGGCGAAATGCATCACGAAAAGTAGGTTTCTCATGTATCGATTCACTTCGGGCATTAATCGCGCGCGATTGCGAAATCTTCGCTTCGTTTTCATCTTTGAGCCAAGGCGCAATCAAGCCCCAGGACATTGTTGTTAGATCTCGCGTGAGTGCGCTGCCACCATTGAATGCAGATGAGCGAATAATATAAATCTCATTCGTGGGAGCAATATTCCAATTTTGAGGCAGAGCCTCCTGCGGCGTGACACCAGTAACCTCAAATTGTTCAATGAGCTCTCTCATCTGCGCGCTTTGCGCATAACGACCACACATGTGACAAGGATAGACTGAGCACATGCCCGACGCGAAAGTTCAACCTCATTGGCCTGCGCCATATCGAGGTTCACATGCTGTGATTTCGCGCGTCGTAATCCCCGGTTCAAAATCTGTCACTAATAGAGCGCTCATCCTTGCATCGCAATGTACAAGCCCATCTTTATTACGTCGCCCATTAGTTTCGCGAGATTCAGAGCTTATGGTCAATGGATTGCGCGCACTTGGCGTTGGGATTGAAGAAATACTCACAACAGTTGACGGTATAGAAGAATTACAGTGGAAAATCACGCCTTCGAAATTACGTGGTGGCATAAGCGTTGATGTTGGAAATGCAGGAACGGTTATGCGCTTTTTGCCACCATTTGCAGCTTTAGCTCAGGGTGATATTTCATTTGATGGCGATCCTCGTTCACATGAACGCCCACTTGGGCCAGTAATAAAGGCGTTAGAAGATCTTGGTATTTCAATTTCTCACGATGATCGATACAGCCTTCCTATGGTGCTCCATGGAACAGGTGAAATTCCCGGCGGAGATTTAGTAATTGATGCAAGTGCATCCAGTCAATTTCTTTCAGCGCTTTTACTTATTGCTCCAAGTATGAAAAAGGGAGTCATCGCACGCCATGTTGGCGCAGCGCTACCTTCAATGCCTCATATTGAAATGACAGTTGAGATGTTGCGAGATTTTGGCGCAGAAGTAGCAGTTGATAAAGATTCAAATACATGGACAGTGAGTGCGGGAAAACTTTACGGTAAAGAATTAGTTATCGAACCCGATCTTTCTAATGCGGCACCATTTTTATCTATTGCAATGGTCTGCGGAGGTAGCGTCACTATTGCTGACTGGCCGAGCGCAACAACTCAACCTGGAGACCAATTGCGTTCGATACTTTCGCGCATGGGCGCAAAAGTTGAATTAGGTACTGATGGCCTGACTGTTACGGGTACCGGGAAAATAACTGGAATTGATATTGATTTACACGATGTAGGCGAGCTCACCCCAGCCATTGCTGCACTTGCAGCACTTGCTGATTCCCCTTCGCATCTTCGCGGAATCGGCCATCTTCGTTTACATGAAACAGATCGCTTAGCAGCACTTACTCGCGAAATAAATGCACTCGGTGGAAGTGTGCGCGAGGAAGAGAGTTCACTTCATATCACTCCTGCGCCATTACATGGCGGGGTTTTTCACACTTATGACGATCACCGATTAGCAACTGCTGGCGCTGTTCTTGGTCTTGTAGTTGAAGGCGTAGAAGTTGAGAACATTGCAACAACGCGAAAAACTTTGCCTGATTTTCCAGGCTTGTGGAGCTCCATTCTGCAATGATGGCAAAACGTGAATATGACGAAACCGATGCACGCGTTAGACCTGCACGCAGCACTAGGCCTCGCAGTAAAGATCGTCCAGATTATTCAGATGCACTTCAAGTTTTAGTAACAACAGTTGATCGTGGTCGTACAACATGCATTACCGACGACGGCACAGTAATTACTGCAATGAAGGCGCGAGAGCTTGGACCAAAATCGGTTGTAGTAGGCGATCTTGTCTCGGTTGTGGGCGATGTTACGGGCGTTGAAGGCACATTGGCACGAATCGTTGCCGTGCAAGAACGCCGTAATAGTTTGAGTAGAACTGTCGATGATGATGCCAAAGTGGAGCGAACTATCGTTGCAAATATTGATCAGCTAGTCATTGTTGTTGCTGCATCTAATCCGCAACCACGACGAGGACTCATAGATCGCTTCTTGGTATGTGCATTCAATGAAGGTATTACTCCAATTTTACTAATTACAAAAAATGATTTAGGAGAAGCGCCTTCTTTCCTTACAGACTATTCTCATTTAGGTATTGAAATTTTGCATTCGGCAATCAAATCAGAGTCTCGCGATAAAGATATTGAGATGTTGCGAAAGGTATTATTAGGAAAGACTTCTGTTTTAGTTGGTCACTCAGGCGTTGGTAAATCAACTCTGATCAATGCCCTCGTTCCTAATGCGATGCGCCTGACCGGAGATGTCAATGATGTAACTGGTCGAGGCCGCCACACTTCATCGAGTGCAATTGCTCTGCCACTTGCGGCAACATTAGAACTTCAGGATGGCTGGATTATTGATACACCAGGAATTCGCGCATTTGGACTCTCACATTTAGATCCCAATAAAATCGTTGCAGCTTTTAGCGATCTTTCACAAGTGGCAGCGACCTGCATGAGTAACTGTTCCCATAACGAGAAAGATTGTCGATTAGATGCATGGGCGGCACCCGATGGCGTCATTAATGTGGCACGAACTGCACGTCTAGAGAGCCTTCGATCATTGCTTGCAATCAAGGGCGAAATAGCCACAGAAAATCTTGCTTCGCTAGACTAAAGGGCATGAGCGCAGCTGAATATAAAGACGATTTAGCGCTTGCGCATCGCCTTGCAGATATAGCCGATGCAATTACTTTAGATCGCTATCAGGCTCAAGATTTAGTTATTTCAACTAAACCAGATAACACTCCTGTTACCGATGCGGATCGAGCAACAGAGCAGGCAATTACTGTCGCCATCGCCAAAGAGCGGCCACTCGATGGAATCGTGGGCGAAGAATTTGGTAATAGTAAAGAAGATGCGCAGAGATATTGGGTCATTGACCCGATTGATGGAACTAAGAATTTTATGCGCGGGGTTCCAACGTGGGCAACGCTCATTGGTTTAGTTGAGAAAAGTTCTGATGGAAGCGAGCGAGTAGTAGTAGGAGTTGTAAGCGCCCCAGCATTATCGCGTCGCTGGTATGCAACATTAGGTTCTGGCGCTTTTGTTTCATTTGCAAATAGCCAACCAAAGAAAATTTCGGTTTCGCAAGTAAATTCCATTGCTGATGCATCAATTGCATATTCTGACTTTGTTGGTTGGAATTCAAAGTTATCTTCGTTTAGAAAACTCTTAGATGATGCATGGCGCACTCGTGGTTATGGTGACTTTTGGTCTCACATGCTGGTGGCTGAAGGCGCAGTAGATGTTGCAATCGAACCATCGCTCGCCCTTTGGGATATGGCCGCCCTTGACATCATTGTTCGCGAAGCTGGTGGAAAGTTTTCGGGAACAAATGGAATTGATGGCCCCTTCCAAGGAAGTGGATTATCGAGTAATGGAAAACTACATTCAAAGATAGTAGAGATTCTTTCATGACCACTTCATTAGAACAGACCACTCTTGCTGTTGAAGGAATGACTTGTTCTGCTTGCGTCAATGCCATTGAGCGCACCCTCAACTCAATTGAAGGCGTAAAAGCTAGTGTCAATTTTGGTACCGAGACTGTACATATTTTGGCACCAGCTGAGATAAATCCAAAAGTATTTATGCAAAAAATAAAAGCTGCAGGATATTCAGCATCTCCACTAGGTGATTCTTCCCATGTTGCGATGCACAATAGAAAGTCGGCGATAGCGCTATTTTTCGCAGCACTTTTTGCCATCCCCGCCATCACAATTTCGATGAATATGAGTTGGCATCATTCAATTGATATGTGGATCCATGGAAAATTGGATCTATTTGGAATTCTTTACCCGACGTATTCACCTACTGCATGGCTAGTAATTGCATTGACTGCGCCAGTTGTTCTCATTGTTGCTTGGCCAATTCATCGAGCAGCACTTCGCAATCTCTTGCACCCAACAATGGATAACTTAGTTTCAATGGGTTCATTGAGCGCATTTGGATGGTCTATTTATGCCAACTCAACAGGTGCAGGAGATGTATATACAGAGGTTGCAGGAGGAGTCATTCTCTTTGTTGTACTTGGCAGATATTTAGAAACTCGTGCAAAGCGTCGCGCTAGCAGTGCACTTTCAACATTGCTCTCACTCGGCGCCAAAGAGGTAACAATTATTCGTGGGGGATTACCGTTGATCTCCTCCATTGAGAATTTACAAATAGGTGATGAGTTTGAAGTCCGCCCAGGCGATCGAATCGCAACCGATGGAATTGTCGTCTCAGGAAGTAGCGCCGTTGATAATTCAATGCTCACTGGTGAGTCTGCACTCGTTGATGTAACGATTGGCTCTGCAGTAATAGGTGCATCGCTCAATCACAATGGCCGATTAGTAGTTCGAGCAACTCGAATCGGTAGCGATACCGAACTTGCCAGAATAACAACGATGGTTGTCAATGCACAGAGCACTAAAGCGCCGATTCAACGCTTGGCAGACCGTATCAGCGCAGTCTTTGTTCCCATTGTGACGATCGGCGCTATCGCAACCTATTTCATCTGGCGCTATAACGATCATTCGCTAACACAATCGATCTCAGTAGCAATTACAGTCTTAGTAATTGCATGTCCATGCGCACTCGGTTTAGCAACACCGGTTGCCCTTTTGGTCGCATCGGGTAGAGGAGCGCAGCGCGGAATAGTCATTCGTGAGCCTCGAGTTCTAGAAGTAGCGCGCACGATTGACACGGTTGTTCTCGATAAAACTGGAACTCTGACCGCTGGTGTTATGAAATTGCAAAGAGCCACTGTTGTTGTTGAAGCAGGCGCCGTACTTGGTAATAGTTTTGCCGAATTAATGAAAGAGGCAACAATTCTTTCAACTGCGCTCTCTATCGAAAGCCAGAATAATCATCCCATTGCCCATGCAATTAGTTCTTTTGTTAGCGAACAATCAATCAAGGCAACTACGGTGACTGATTTTTCTGTAACTCCAGGAACAGGTGCTGCAGGAAGAGTCAATCTCGGTATTCAATCTCCAGTTGTTCTTATCGGTTCACCCCAAGCAGTTGCGCATGCATCCACAACTTTTCATCCTAAAATCGTTAGCGCAATTACGCAGGCGCAATCTGAAGGTCTCACAATCTCTGTCTTGGCGTGGGATGGAGTTGCACTTGCAGTATTTGCAGTGGGAGATGAAATAAAAGGCGATGCTGCCGAGACAGTAACTGCTTTGCGATCAATGGGAATTACACCATGGCTTGTCACTGGAGATAGTCCAGAAGTTGCGGCTTCAGTAGCTGCACTTGTATCAATAGATCAAAGCCATGTCGTGGCAGGTGCGATGCCACAAGACAAGCTCGCAATTGTTGAAAAACTCAAGAGTGAAGGTCGCCGAGTATTAATGATTGGTGATGGAATCAATGATGCCGCAGCACTTGCCGCAGCTGATCTGAGTATGGCGATGGGCACGGGAACCGACACAGCAATTTCGAGTGCTGATATCACTTTGATGCGCACAACTTTTTCCAGTGTTGTCGATGCATTGAAATTATCTAAAAAGACCGTACGAATCATTAGAACAAATCTAGGGTGGGCATTTCTCTATAACGTTATAGGAATTCCGATTGCTGCCTTTGGGCTTCTAACACCGCTCTATGCCGCAGCTGCAATGGCTACGAGTTCACTCTTTGTTGTCACTAATTCACTTCGTATCAAATAAGGGTTAAATAAAATAAGGGCCTAGTGGCCCTTATTTCAATTGGTAGCGGGGGCAGGATTTGAACCTACGACCTCTGGGTTATGAGCCCAGCGAGCTACCGAGCTGCTCCACCCCGCGTCGGTAGAGCAATCGTAGGCGTTCGGTACGTAAAGACCAAATCGTGTAGAAATTACTGCAGATAATCTCGAATTACTTACGAGATTGCGCAGCAATTGCTGAAGTAATTGCAGACTTCAAGCGATCTTGTGCACGACCGTAAGCAGTGAAATCACCCTTAGCAAGTGCAGCTTGTCCATCTGCAAGTGCTTGCTTTGCACTAGCAAGTGCATTCGCTAATGCACTATTTGCAGTACCAGTTGTTGTCGTTGTTCCGGTACCACCTGCATTCGATGATGTTCCAGAGTTTCCACCAAATACTTGGTCGAGTGCACCCTTGAGATTATCATCGTAACCAATTTGATCTCCGAATGAAACTAGAACTTTCTGGAGCAGAGGATATGCAGCACTATTTGCAGTTGCGCGCACGTAAACAGGTTGTACATAAAGTAATCCACCACCAACGGGCAACGTCAAGAGATTACCAAGTACAACATCAGATCCGCCTTGACGAAGTAGCGATAGTGAATTTGCTACTTCTGGCTTGGCTTCAAAGTTAGATGCAACTTGTGAAGGTCCTGCAACGTTTGTGCTACGTGGTAATTGCAGAACTGTAATTTTTCCATAATCAGGACCTGGATCTGAATTCACAACTGCGAATGCAGATAAGTTTTCACGTCCACCGCGCGGCACAAATGGTGTGGTCAATGAGAACGTTGGCTTCTTACTTCCTGGCATTTCCAATGTGAGGTAGTAAGGAGGTTGGGCGCCTGCATTGCCACCAAATGTTGATGGGTCACGAGGTACGCGCCAGAAATCTTGTCCGCCGTAAAAAGCTCCAGCAGTCTTGACGTGATAGGCACTCAGAATTTCGCGCTGAACGCGGAACATATCTTCTGGATAACGAATGTGATCGAGCAATTGAGCTGAAATTTCCTTCTTAGCTTTTACAGTGCCAGGGAAGGCTTTGCTCCAAGTTGCAAGCACAGGATCTTTCGCATCCCATTGGTAAAGAGTGACAGTACCGTCATATGCATCAACGGTTGCTTTCACTGAATTTCGCATGTAATTGACTGTCTTATTACCTTGGGCAGTAATTGAAGTTGAATTAGCTGTGAGCGCATCGGTTGTTGCACTAGAGAGAACTGTCTCTTTTGAATATGGATAACCAGAACTTGTTGTATATCCATCAATAATCCAAAGAACTTTTCCATCAACAATCGCTGGATATGGATCTCCATCAAGTGTGAGCCAAGGAGCTACCTTTGCAACTCGGTCACGTGGACTACGGTTGAAGAGAATCTTTGAATCCTTATTTATAAGATTAGAAAGAAGTAACTTCTGTTCCTGGTACTTGATTGCAAATACTAATTTGTTGAAAAACGAACCAACAGGAACTCCACCAGTACCGCTATATGTGTAGTTCTTTTGACCATTTGCCGAGGCATCATCTGGATAATCGAATTCAACTGGGGAGTCAGTCTTTACTCCACCAATGATCGAATAATCCGGAACATTCTCACCAAAATAGATACGTGGCTGGAAATCACCAAGACCCTTCGTTGGTGGTAAGTCGCCAACTGCAAATGATGGCTTTCCATCTGCATCGCGTGCATTTCCATATGCAGCAACTAAACCAAAGCCGTGTGTATATACAAGGTGATCATTGATCCAGTTACGACTTGGATTGCCATCGATATTGAGTTCGCGCACCGCAACAATGACATCGCGTTCGACACCATTTACTTTATATCGATCGACATCGAGTGATTCAGGAAAAGTGTAATAAGGCTTGATCTGCTGTAACTGGCGGAAAGTAGCTGAAAGAACATTCGGATCCATCAAGCGGATATTTGAAATAGTTGCCGCATCGTTTGCTAGTTGGCCCGCAGAAGTTGAAATAGTGGCTTGATAATCGGTAACCGTGACATCATCTAAACCATATGCCGAGCGCGTTGCATCGATATTACGCTGAATATATGGCGCTTCTTTAGATGATTCGCTTGGCTTTACTTGGAATTGCTGAATTGCACCTGGATAAATTCCTGCAATCAAGACAGATGAAATAACAAGGAGTGCAGTACCAGCCGCAGGTAATACCCATGAACGACGAACAATATTTGCAAAGAACAAGAGCGCACAGACGACTGCAATTGCAGCAAGAATTGCCTTTGCAGGCAAGACGGCATTTACATCTGTATATGTAAGACCTGTAATGAGTTTGCTCTGCTTGAGTGCAAGTGCATAGCGATCAAACCAGTATGCAGCAGCTTTGAGTAAAACAATGAGTCCCAAAAGAACTGAGAGTTGAACGCGAGCGGCAACTGTTGTGCGATCTTCGCGAACTTGAAGTCGGATTCCGCCGTAGAGGTAGTGAACGACTGCAGTTGCAATCAAGGTGAGTACAAGTGTTGAGATTCCCCATGCAATCAAACTTTGCCAAAAAGGAAGTCGGAAAGTAAAGAATGAAATATCCATTCCGAATTGCGGATCTTTGACGCCAAATGGTGTTGAGTTCTTGAAAAGCAACCATGTATTCCAGAGTTGCGCACCTGATGTGCCTGCAAAATAGAAGAGGGCAAGAGCAAGGGCAGCAAATACCCAACGACGAATAGGTTCGATTTGGGCACGGTAGCGCTCGAGATTATCTGCCTCTACTGCCATCGGTACGTAAAAAGGACGGCGACGAAATGCAAGATAGATATTGAGCGAAATAATGAATGATGTTATGAGTCCTGTAACGATAAACAATTCAACTTTTGTAAATAGAACTGTGCTCCATACGCTTGTGAAATTTACAGATTTGAACCACAACCAGTCAGCGTAGAAACCGCTGAGCGATAAGACGATGGCTCCTAGTGCTACAAGGATTCCTATCGTGATTGAAAGTGGACCGCGTTTGCGTGGGAAATTGAATTGCTGGTTTACGTTACTCATCATGCGCCAACGTTAGCGCACCCGTTACTTTCCTTCATATGGAGCGCTTCGCTGGCAGAGGCTGCCTGAATAAGGCGTAATTGGGCTATGGCATCACTCAGATTTGTGACGGCAATTACTCTTATGCCTTTTGGGATCCGTGTGAGTTCGCTGCAGTTTCGAATTGGGCTCATGAAAATTGTGGCTCCCGCCCGATCTGCTGCAATTAGCTTTTGCGCAATTCCACCGATTGGTCCGATGGTTCCATCTGCAGAAATTGTTCCAGTGCCGGCGATATGGTTTTTACCAAGAATATTTTCTTGAGTTAGCAATTCAACGATTCCCAATGCAAAAACAAAACCACCACTAGGCCCTCCTGTGGCTCGCACATCGAAAGAAATATCTTGAGGGGCAATCACGCCTGCGCTAGTTTCATTTTTATCCGCTTTGAGAAAATCTAATGCAGCAAGCACTGATGAGTTTTGAGAACTTTTCATATCTTTATTTGTGGCAATTTTTTCGGATTTTGTTGTAGTTCCCTTACGGTAAATCGCTGAGCGTGGATAAATAACGCGATCACCCTTTATCCATGTGTAAAGAACTTCTGGGCCAAAAACTCGTGATTCTGGATCAGAGACAAGAATAGAGAGAAGGTCTAAGCGAGCTTGTGGTGCATATATTTGCTGGCCAGTAATTTTGATTGTTGAATCAAATATGTTGACCGCATTACCCGGCATGAGTACGACATAAGGCAGCGGCAGTAATACTGTACAGATTCCAAAAAACCAGAGGATTATTTTTGCTGTAAGTGGTAGCGGGGAGAAGCGCATCAGAAATTATTTCTGAGGATTTATTTCATCATTGCGTATTGCTTGCTCAGTTGTTTCGTTAGGCAGTGAACCGAGCTTTTGTTGCTGGGCCAAAGATTCTTGGAAACGTTGGAATTGCCCAACTGAGCGAGTGGTCTCTTGCTCAAATCGCCCCTGAAATTTTGTCACCCATAAAACGTAACCGAGCGCTCCAATAAGGGCGAGGAGTGGGACTACCCACCAAATAAGGGCGATGAATGCGCTGGACATAGTGCCTACCTTAGCGGTGACGGGAAGAAAACTCGCATTGGGATTGTTGGAATGAATAGTGCGGCATTTTTTCGTAGGTGAGAGGATATTGGCTATGGCAGCAATGGGATTTACTCCTGATGATTCAGATGAAAATAATTCTAACGAGCCAGAAAATTCTGCTGATTTTGCTGCCATGATGAAAGATATGCAGGAAAAAATCCAAGAGCAATTCCAAAACTTAGGTGTAAATGGCGATTTCAATCCACTTGGTTTTATCAATCAATTTACTCAAGGCGCCAATGCGCAGGGTTCTGCTGCAGATGCATTACCCAAAAATATAGTTGCAGATACAGCTAAGAAATTTGTTCAAGCACATGGCTCATCGCCGATTGGCGCAAATGATGTTGCAGAAATTCAAGAGGCACTCGCTATCGCTCAATTGTGGTTGGACCAAGCGACTTTCTTCCCACCTTCATCACAACTTCCTAGCAATAACGCTTTGAGCCGAATTGATTGGGTCAATGCAACTCTTCCCGGGTGGCAAGCAATGGTTGAACCATTGGCATCCGGATTTGCCAGTGCAATCGGCGAACTTCTCGATGGCGCAATGGAGGCGCAAGCGGGTGAAGGCGAGGCAGGTGCACTCAACATTCCCGTAGGTGCAATTGCCGGCATGCTCCGTTCATTTATCGGCTCGCTTATGGCAACTCAACTAGGCCAATCTGTTGGAGGGCTATCTGCAGGAATGACTGGTGCCCACGATGTTGGCCTTCCACTTCTCGATCCTGCATACCCAGCACTGGTTCCTCAAAATATAAATGAGTGGGGCAAAGATTTAGATATTCCAATGGAAGAAGTGCGAATTTTTCATGCGCTGCGTGAGGCTTCAATTGCTCGACTATTTGCGCACAACCCTTGGTTAGTTTCATATATTCGTAGTGCAGTAACTGAATATGGAAAAGGAATTCGAATCGATATCGATGCAATTCAACGTCAAGCACAAGATGCATTTGAATCTGCGCAAGAAAGCGGCGAATTCGATCCAACTAATCCTGAGAGTTTTTCGATTGCACTCAATAAAGGAATATTTACACCTGAGGAGACTCCCGCACAGAAGAGCGCCCTTACTAAATTAGAAACAGCACTTGCACTCATCGATGGTTGGGCAGATGAAGTAAGTGAGAATGCAGCAGGAGATCGCCTTCCACACATCGGTGCATTGAGTGAAACCCTTAGGCGTCGACGTGCAACATCTGCGCCAGCACAACAACTTTTTTCTTCGCTCTTTGGATTAGAAGTTTCACCGAAACTCACACGTGAGGCGAAATCATTTTGGAAGAAAATTCTAGAACTCGGAGATATTGAGTCACGAGATCGCATCTGGGGCGGTTTCTTGCCAACAGCAGAGGATCTTTCAACTCCAGAAATATTTATCGCAAGTACAACTATCCCCGACGATCTCAGCAATCTATAAGAAAACCTAAAAAGCCTTAGAAAGCTTTAAAAAGCGAAGTCCCCGGTCGCACATTCAATATCTGCCTTCCCCTTGCAGATATAGAACGGTTATCCGAGGACTTCGTAAGCAAAACCTAAGCGAAATAGCGAGAACAATCAAATAAAAATCGCATTGACAAAAGGTTTTTTATTGCGATAAGGAGATTTTTTCCTAAAGAAAATCGCGCGAAATCTCTCAACAAGAGATTGAGATTTGAGTAAAAGCGATACCTTTTTCACATGGATTATTTGCCAGATGATGGTGTCTTACCTGGAATATCAGAGGGTGAGATTGTCGTAATCCGATCAACTCGGCGAAAGAAAAATATCTCTGCCTATCGCCAAGGCGGACGTATCGTCATATCTATTCCAGCGCGGATGTCGAAGGCCGATGAGCGCGAGATGGTGCCTGCGATGATCGCAAAGATCAGAGCCATGGAAGATGCCAAGATTCCTAGCGAAGAGAGCATGGTGGCTCGCATAGGGCTGCTCTTGAGCGAGCTCGCCCCGGAAATCAGCGAGCGCCCCGCATCGGTTGCATGGCGCTCAATGCGCGAACGATGGGGCTCCTGCACAAGCCTGGATCGCACTATCCGTATCTCTGATCGCCTCAAAGGCGCTCCCGACTACGTCCTCGACTCTGTGCTCTTCCACGAGGCTATCCACCTGCGACATTTCGACCATGGGGAGGAGTTCTATGCCATCCTCTCTCGTTTCCCCCAGGGCGAGCGCGCTACCGCCTATTTAGATGGCTACGAGGATGCCGAGCGTGCGCTCGCGGCGCCAGAAATTTTGAAAAAAGTCCTCCATTCGCAGCCCTAGTTCAGGCCTTTTGAGCGTGGGCAGGGGTATCGTCATACCTGCACGCCCACCCCACACGGGGAGCAATTGACAGTGGCGCTCACATTCGTGAGTGAGGCTGGAAAGTTGTAAGCGTCGATTGGAGGAAAATTATGGCTGAGACATACAAAGGTGACGCTTACTGCGTTAAGTGCAAAGAGAAGCGTGATTTCGAGGGAACTGTAAAGGTCTCTGAATCTGGTCGTCGCATGGCACAGGGAAT
>CAIOIJ010000014.1 GCA_903858325.1 uncultured Actinomycetes bacterium | reverse complement strand
TTCTTAATCCTTCTTACGAACTCCTTGTATAAATTCTTTCAACATCGCTGAACACTCTTCTTCAAGGACTCCACCGCGGACCTCTAGCTTATTAAGGGCGCGAGGATCACGAATTACATCCCACACTGAGCCAACTGCTCCACCCTTTTCATCCCAAGCACCAAAAACAAGGGTTGAAATTCGAGATTGCGCAATTGCGCCGGCACACATTGCGCATGGTTCAAGGGTTACGACAAGCGTGCAACCATCGAGTCGCCAAGTTCCAAGTGATTGTGCTGCTGCACGAATTGCAACTATTTCAGCATGAGCAGTCGGATCATCGAGATCTTCCCGCTTATTACAACCTTGGGAAATAATTACATTATTTTGATTGAGGATAACCGCGCCGACTGGAACATCGTCGGTACGAAGCGCTTCTTGCGCAACAGCTAAAGCTGCTCGCATTGCTTCTATATCTTTCACAGCCCGATTAGCTCTGCAAACTTTTCACCAAAACCAAGACGTGATGCAATCGCTTCTAATTGCTCGTCAGGAAATAGTTCTTCATCTGCGCAGATCGCTCTTATTTCCATTTGATTCATTCCTAAATCAGCAAAAATTTCTAAGTGACCAACTGGAAAACTTTCGTCATCTTCTTCTGGCATTGGTAAATCAGCAATTTCTAAAAATTCTTCGGCAACTTCGTAATCAAGTGCGCACGTTGCATCGCTAAGAAATAATGAGATGTGCGTACCTAATACGCGAATCAACATAAAAAATTCTTCGTCAATTGCAATTAGAGCAAGTGCGCCGCCATTCGTTTGTTGCGCTTTTAGCCGCGTAATAATTTGCGGGATGTCCTGAGCATCAGGAAGTGCAGCAAGGGTCCATCGGCCATCTTCATGCCATGCTGCGACTGCAACATCGCCTTCATCTGTGAGTTCGGTCTCGGATTCAGATTCATCTTCGAGCTCTTCTAAGTCGTCAAACTCTTCGATCTCGTCATCGTGATCATCTAATAAATCTGCCATTCCGCACCCCCTTTTCGCATGCTCATAGTTTCACTTATTGAATGAGAAAGAAAGCCCTGTAAGGTAGGAAGCATGAAAGTACATGTTGCCGATCATCCTTTAATTTCACATAAATTGACGGTTCTGCGTGATGAAAGGACTGATTCGCCAACTTTTCGCCGGCTTGTTGAAGAATTAGTAACACTGTTGGCATACGAAGCCACTCGCGATGTACGCACCACAACGGTAACCATCACAACCCCAGTTACAAAAACACAGGGCAAAAAAATGGCCGAGCCGCGACCAGTTGTAGTTCCAATTCTTCGCGCAGGACTTGGAATGCTAGAAGGAATGGCAAAGCTTGTTCCAACTGCTGAAATTGGTTTCCTCGGAATGGTCCGCGACGAAAAAACTTTACAGGCGAGTACATATGCAAATCGCTTACCTGAAAATCTGTCTGGTCGTCAATGTTTTGTGTTAGATCCAATGCTTGCAACTGGCGGAACACTTATTGCCGCATTTCATTTCTTGATTGATTTAGGCGCAACAGATATCACTGCAATTTGTATTCTTGCTGCGCCAGAAGGAATTGCGGCAGTCGAAAAAGAATTTGCTGATAGCAAAGTACCAATCACAATTGTGACAGGTGCTCTTGACGAAAAACTCAATGAGCATGGTTACATCGTTCCTGGACTCGGCGACGCTGGCGATCGACTCTACGGAGTTGTGTAAATGGCATCAACTAGCCCTGGCTATGGAATCACGATTCGTGTTGAAGGTCCTCCATCTAGCCAGCCAGTAGCACTTGCAACTGCAGTTATAACTGGTGCAGGTGCAACAATTACCGCACTCGATGTAGTGGAATCGTTATTAGAAAAAGTTGTTATTGACATTACCTGTGACACAATTGATGCAGCGCATGCCGATGAAATTACAAAAGCGATCAGCCAGAAACCAGAACTCACGGTTCGTAAAGTTAGTGACCGTACTTTCTTGTTGCACCTTGGTGGAAAGATTGAAATTCAATCGAAGGTTCCACTAAAGACTCGTGATGATTTATCCCGTGCTTACACTCCCGGTGTTGCACGAATCTGCCAAGCGATTGCCGACGATCCAGCCGATGCAAGACGCCTGACAATCAAGCGCAATACCGTTGCAGTTGTCACCGATGGTTCTGCCGTTCTTGGACTTGGAAATATTGGTCCTGCTGCAGCTTTGCCAGTAATGGAGGGTAAGGCCGCACTTTTCAAGCGTTTTGCCGATGTCGATGCCTGGCCAGTTTGTATTGATTCACAAGATGTCGATGAAATCGTACGCACTGTGCAACTTATCGCTCCTGTTTACGGTGGAATAAATCTTGAAGATATCTCGGCTCCTCGTTGTTTTGAGATCGAACGCCGTCTGCGCGATCTTTTAGATATTCCGGTCTTTCATGATGACCAACACGGCACTGCAATTGTTGTATCGGCTGCACTTAGAAATTCTCTTAAATTAGTGAAGAAAAATTTAGCTGATGTAAAGATTGTTATGAGCGGAGCTGGCGCTGCAGGTACGGCTATTGCTCGCCTACTTGTAAAGAGTGGCGCTAAAAACATAATCGGTTTTGATAAAGATGGAGTTATCAATAAGCAAACTAAGAGCGATGATGTGATGCGCACATGGTTTATCGAACATAGTAATCCTCATAATTTTGCCGGAAATATCTCTGAAGCTATGAAAGGCGCCGATATTTTTATCGGAGTAAGCGCTCCCAACGTAATTTCTGAATCAGACGTTGCCTCCATGGCCAAGGATTCGATTGTCTTTGCTTTGGCTAATCCAGATCCCGAGATCGATCCATTTATTGCGCGAAAATATGCCGCGGTTGTTGCAACCGGGCGAAGTGACCAACCAAATCAAATAAATAATGTTCTGGCATTTCCTGGAATTTTTAGAGGCTTGCTTGATGCCAATGCCAGCAAGATTACCGACGAACTATTGGTAGCGGCCGCTGAAGCAATTGCCGATTGTGTATCCCCCGAACAACTCAATGCTTCATTTATCGTGCCAAGTGTTTTTGATCCACAAGTTGTTACGGCTGTAGCTGCTGCAGTAAAGAAGTCTGTGTGATTGAGCTTGCCGCATCGTTCGATGCTCAATTTTCGACTCTAGCTCCAGTCTTTCTCTATCTATTAGTCGGTGCAATCATCTTTTTTGAAACAGGAATTCTGCTCGGTTTCTTTCTTCCCGGTGACTCAATACTTTTCAGTGCAGGTTTAGTTGCTGCGGCACATAGTGAAGCAAATATTGTCATCTTATTGATAGTCATTTTTATTGCAGCCTTTATGGGCGATCAAATTGGATTCGTGCTTGGCCGCTTAGTTGGGCGCCCCTATTTAGAACGCCATAATTCACCACGAATTTCCCGCATGATTGAGCGCTCAGAACGTTTTTACGAACACACAGGTTGGTGGGCCGTAGTTGCTGCTCGCTTCTTCCCTTGGATTCGCACATTTGTTCCACCAATAGCTGGTGTATCTAATATGAATTACTACAAATTCCTAAGCGCAAATGCACTCGGCGCGCTTTTATGGGGAGTTGGAATTACTTCGGCTGGATATTACGCAGCAACGTTGCCGTGGGTAAAGAGTTCTTCATATGCAATCGCGGCTTTCTTTATTGGGGCTTCGCTGGTTTCCGCACTCTGGAACTACTTACGCCACCGACCATAACGCCAACATAAGTCATAACAATTCCGCTTACTAAGTAGGCGCTTATGTGTACGCCATCAGTTGGATAAAGAATGTCGATAGCAAGTGAGCCAACCAATTGACCACCAACACTAAACAGAGTGAAATTTAGGACTCCCAAATGTTGAACAATTGTTGATGAGAATGCAATGTAAGTAACACCAATAACACCACCTGTGTAAATCCACCACGGACCACTAGGTAGGGCAACAAGTTCTATGTTATTTGCAATAACTAAAATTATTAGAATCACAATAAGAAATGATGTACCCATAATAAAATTGAGCAGCGAGGTGGTAAAACTCTGGTGTGAGTATTCGTTTATTTCACCATTCATTGCGCGTTGAATGCCGCCTAAAGCACCGGTAATCACTCCAAGGAATACTGCAATTTTTGAAAGGTTATTCGCATCTAAGCGATCAAAGACTGAAAGAATTACAGCTAATACAGTTATGACTGCGGCGCCTACTCGGCGCTTTGAAAGTAATTTCTTACCTCCACCAGTAAGACCAATACGATCTACAATCAAGGAGGCTCCAGCTTGTCCTGCAATTGATGCAACTGAAAATATTGCAACACCAATGAGTGGGACGATGTGGGTTTGCACTGCAACCCATGTGCCACCGAGCATTCCTGCAAAGAGTTTCCACGGAGCAATTCTTTTTTCTCGTACTGCCCCTTTTAGATTTCGAATACCCTCTTTTATTGAAGGATTGAAGAGCGAAATTAGAACAATGATGATGAGCCCTGATCCAAATGAAACCAGCGCGGCTTCTAACCCATTATTGAGTCGGTGTGAGAGCTCTCCGTTAGCACGTGCTTGGAGTGCAATAAGTACTCCAGAGAGAGCTGCCAGTAAATCTAGGCGCATTAAGCGTGTGTACCGTGAAACTCTCTCTTATCAGCAATCCAATCCATGAGTGCGAAGAGAACTCCTGAAGCAACAAAGGTGAGGTGAATAACGATGCGCCATTTGGTGCCTGCGCCAACATGATCTTGACCGGATAGCTCGATGAAATCTTTGAGCAGTTCGATAACAGAAATAGCTACGAGTGAGCCGATGAGTTTAATTTTCAATCCACTGAAATCTATTGTGCCCATCCAATGTGGGCGATCTTTTGACCCAGTTGCCACATCAATTCTTGAAACAAAGTTTTCATATCCGGCGAAAATAACCATGAGAATCAAATTAGCAAGGAGAGTGAGATCTAGTAGAGCCAATAAGTCGAGGGTAAATGTTTGCGGGGTTGCATCGCCGATTTTTTCAGCAAGGTGAATAAATTCAATAATGAATCGGTAGCCAAGTAGAACTAGCGCTCCAACAAGACCTAAATAAAGAGGAGCTAGAAGAAAACGTGAGCGAAAGAGAATGACTTCAATTCCATGGGAAATTCTGTTCATGTTCAAACTTTATCCTAAGGCTCCACCTTGAGCGTTGCTTCTAACCATTCTTCTTCACGAGTGTTGAACTCAGAATGTGCTTTCGCCAATTGTTCAGTGATTTCAAGTAATCGCCCAGAATCCGAACCTGCCGCCTGTTGCTCTTGCTCTAGTTTGGAAATTAATTCTTTTAGTTTTTCAATCTGCCGTTCGAGCCTAACAATATCTTTCTTAATCTGACGTTGTTCAGCGGCATTTGATTGACCTTTTTTAGGTGCATTGGATGCGACTGCGGCATTGAGAGATGCTTCACGTTGTTCCAAGTATTCATCCACTCCGCGTGGAAGATCACGGACTTCTTTATCCCCGAGCAAACCGACAAAGCGATCACAAACTCTCTCTAAAAAGAATCTATCGTGTGAAATCACCAGAAGAGTTCCCGAATAACTATCGAGCAAATCTTCAAGCTCGTTGAGCGTTTCAATATCAAAATCATTTGTGGGCTCATCCAATAATAAAACGTTAGGGCTATCCATCAATAAGCGCGTGAGTTGTAGGCGACGTCGCTCACCGCCCGATAAATCTCCGACTGGTGTCCATTGTGAATCTCTATCAAAACCTAATCTTTCGCATAATTGAGAGGCAGATAGTGATTTTCCTTTACCGAGCTCGATGTGATTGGCCACTTTTTCTACGGCTTCTAATACTCGCCACGTAGGGTCTAGCTCTGTTAGATGTTGTGTAAGAAAAGCTGATGCAACGGTTACGCCTGTAACTAATTTTCCACCGCTAGGTTTCAATTCACCCGCAAGTGTGCGCATCAAAGTTGTTTTACCCGCGCCATTGACGCCAACAATTCCGATGCGATCCCCTGGGCCAACATTCCACGTTAGATTATCAATAAGTTCTTTATCGCCAGCTTTTACTTGCATGTGATGTGCTTCGTAGACCGTATTACCTAAACGGTTACGAGCAAATTTTAGAAGTTCAGTTTTATCACGTGGCGCTGGTTCGGCAGAAATAAGTTCGTTTGCAGCATCAACTCTAAATTTTGGTTTAGTTGTACGTGCTGGTGCGCCACGACGCAGCCATGCTAATTCTTTACGAATCAATGCATTGCGACGTCCATCGAGCACCGATGCTTGGCGCGATCTTTCGGCTTTCGCTAAAACATAAGCAGAATATCCACCGTCGTATTCTTCAATCTTTCCACCGACAACTTCCCATGTTCTATCGGTGACAGCATCTAGAAACCAGCGATCGTGAGTAACAACAGCTACAGCTAAGTTCTTACGATTATTCAAATGTTGTGCAAGCCATGCCACACCTTCAACATCTAAGTGGTTTGTTGGTTCGTCAAGCAATATTAAATCCAGATTTGCAATAAGTAATTTCGCAAGTCCAACGCGTCTTTTTTCGCCGCCAGAAAGAGATGCAAATTTTCTTTCGAATAAGTGATCGTCGAATCCACCGAAAAGCCCCGTAAATACTTCACGAATTCCTGCATCACTTGCCCACTCGTGAGTTGCGGTATCACCGAGCACGACATCGCGCACTGTGCTTTCAGGATCTGCATAATCCATTTGCGATAGCAATCCAATATGCGCCGAATTTGAGCGAGTAACACGTCCGCTATCGGGTGATTCAATCCCTGCAATTACTTTCATCAATGTGCTCTTGCCACAACCATTTCGGCCAACAATGCCGATTCGATCGCCTTCTGAGATGCCTATTGAGACTGCATTTAAAAGTTGCTTGACATCAAAGGCCTTGGAGACCTCTTCGATATTTACAACGTTGCGCGCCACGGTAGGAGAGCGTACCTTTGAAGCATGGCTATCACTGACCGCGAATACGCGCTGGAATTAGACCGAAAAGACCCATTGGCTCATTTTCGCTCACGTTTTGTAATCACTGACCCTGATATGTGTTACCTCGATGGTAATTCCCTTGGTCGTTTGCCTCATTCAACAGTTATCGCCGTGAATGATTACATGACTCAGGAATGGGCACGTGAAGTAGTAACTGGGTGGAGTCATTGGGTTGATGAAGCACAACCAATTGGAGATCTCATTGGTCGATCCTCCCTTGGTGCTGGCCCAGGACAAATTTTGGCTTGCGATACTACTTCGGTAAATTTTTATCAGTTGGCCTTGGCTGCAATCAATGCTCGCCCAGGACGCAAAACAATCATCACTGATGCTGCGAACTTTCCAACAGATCGCTACATTCTTGATGGAATTGCAAAACAATTTGGATTAAATTTAGTAATTATTGATAACGAGAGTGCTGGTTCGGCTGAAAACGAACGTATCACTCCTGAAATTCTCGAAAAATATCTGAGTGATGATGTCGCACTTGTAACCTTGGAAGTTATTCAATACCGATCAGGTGCACGCAACGATATAAAGTCGCTTACAGATCTCACTAGAAAATATGGTGCCTTACTTCTATGGGATGCAAGCCACGCTGTCGGTGCGATTGAAATGAATCTCGATGCTAACGGGGCAGATCTAGTTGTCGGCTGCACATATAAATATGGAAACTCTGGTCCTGGTTCACCAGCCTGGTTATATGTAAGTAAGAGAATTCAAAAAGACTTGCAAGTTCCAATTCAAGGTTGGTTTTCACAGGGCGACCAATTTGGAATGGGACCGGTTTTTGAACGCGCGGAAGGTATACGTGGATATCAAATTGCAAGCCCATCTCTTATTGGATTACGTTGCGTAAAGAGCGCCTTTGAAATAATCGAAGAGGCTGGAATTGATGCCATTGCATCAAAGGCCGCTATCGGTACTCAAATGATGATTGAGCTCTACGACGCATGGCTAGCCGATTTAGGAATCACATTGCTTACCTCACGCAATGCGAAAGAGCGTGGTGGACATATTTCACTTGGCCATCCCGATGCCGCACGAATCTGTGTTGCTCTTCGAGAATTCGCCAATGTAATTCCTGATTACAGAACTCCAAATTCAATTCGTTTAGCAATCTCACCTCTTCCTACTTCCTATGTAGAGGTGTGGGATGGTTTCCAGCGCATTAGAGACTTAGTGGCATCGCGCCAATACGAAAAAGTTGAAGAAGGCGGTTCACGAGTCACATGAGCGAAGAAAATACTGACTCAGCTCTTACTTATACGTCATACCTGGCCGTTGATGAATTACTCAAATTACAGCGCCCGCTTTCGGTTGGTCCCGAGCACGATGAAATGCTTTTTATTATTATTCATCAAACGTATGAATTATGGTTCAAACAACTTATTCATGAATTTCAAGCAGCTCAAAAATCTTTAGAGGCCGGCGATACTCATTACTCTCTATCTCTCTTAGGGCGTATTAGAACCATTATGAAAGTTTGTGTTGCTCAAATCGATATTTTAGAAACAATGACTCCATTACAATTCAATTCTTTCCGAAGTTACTTATCTTCGTCTAGTGGTTTTCAGTCAGCACAATTTAGAAAAGTAGAAGCAATACTTGGGCGTAGAGATAGCAAAATGGCTGGGCACTTACCTAAAGATGTACGCGAAGAGATTGAAGTTATAACTAAGGGCAATTTGTTGTGGGATTCTTTACTCGCATACCTACAAAAGCAGGGCCATCCAATACCTAACGATGTCCTTACCCGCGATAAGAGCAAAGCATACGAATCCAACTCGCATGTTCAAGATGTTTTGCTTGAAGTCCATCGCAATAGCCCTGACAGCGCAACGGTCTGTGAGCGCTTAGTTGATATCGACGAAGGAATTCAAGAATGGCGATATCGACATGTAAAGATGGTTGAGCGAACCATTGGTCACAAGATGGGTACCGGCGGATCTAGTGGAGCTGGTTATTTACAAAGCACTCTATTCAATCCCGTTTTCGTAGATCTTTGGGAGATTAGATCTCGTTTTTAGTTCGGTAAACCTTGAAGAACTGTTACTGAGACATGTGAAACCTCTATTGAGAGATTTTCTATGTGACGGCTAGAGTATGCGCATGTCAGGTTGGATTCATCATGTTGCAGATTGGCTTGTTTCGCACAATTTAGAAATTCCACTCTTCGTATTATTAATCACATTTGCATTCGCTGAAGCTGCAGCATTTGTTGGTTTCGTTTTGCCGGGTGAAACATCTTTACTAATCGGTGGAGTGCTTGCCCACTCAGGAGTCTGGAATGTATGGCTTTTTCTAGGCTGCGCAATTGTTGGAGCTATAGCAGGTGACTCTGTTGGCTATGAAGTTGGAAAACATTTTGGGCCCAAAATTAAGACCACTCAATTTGGAAAATTTGTCGGTGAGAAACGCTGGAGATTGGCACAAGCAATTTTTGATCGCTATCACGGCGGGGCAATTTTCTTTGGTCGTGCGCAAGCGCTTCTTCGCGCGCTCGTGCCAGCTTTGGCAGGAATGAACAAAGTCCCGTATCGAACTTTTCTCAAATGGAATGCCGCTGGTGGAATTGTATTTTCGACGACAGTTGTCTTGCTCGGGTATCAATTCGCTAGTTCACTTTCAGTGCTTGAGAAATACCTAAAGTACTGGGCAATTGTTGCCCTCTTCCTCATTGTCGGAGTTATTTTGTTGCTAAAGCATAAGCTTGAAAAGTATTTAGAAGAGTGATCTTTTCTTCGTAACTTGAATTTCTTTTCCGTAAGCTGTGTAAGCGATTGCTTCGCGCTTCATTTTATATTCTTTGGATGCGCCAGCAATTAGATGCTCAAAGCGCACGTTTCCTTTTATGAGTTCCCGTAATTCCGAAGGTTCTGTTTGTTCACCAAAAAGCGGTGCATCGAGTTTTATTTCTTCGGCAACAATATGCGGATGAAGGAAACGATAAATAAGTGCAAGTCTACGTAAACCTAAGTTAGCGATATGACGCAGGCCGCGATTCACATGCTCCTGAGTAATGAGGCGCATATAAGTGAGTGGAGCCGGCTTTGCTGCTTGGGCTTTCGTTGCAAGTTCAAAGAGAATCTTTGCTATTTCTACTCCGCCGGTTGCCGCTGGTAATTCCTTACATTTGCCGGATAAACGATTACGTACTTCTACATCCTGTAATTGACGCACCTTGGCCTCAACATCTTCAAGATTGCTCTGATCCGCGCGAAGTGCATATCCCTTATCGTGACACCACAGCGCGCGTGCCTCTTGATCATCGGTTCCTCGAATATTGGAAACAAAGACAGTTGGTAGCCCAGCAGGTAAAAGCTCGTGTACTCCGTTATATCCTGTTGCACATACGCCTGCATCAAATGCATGTAACACATTTGCTAAAGGAAAATAGCGCACGACCTTTATATCTAAACCTTCTGGCGCAAGTGAATTACCGTTCTTGTCTATCGGCGCTTTTGTAAGTATGACTTGCAAATCTTTCCACCCAAGTAATCCCGAAAGCGCAGCCGTCATTTTTTCATTGACATCGCTATCGCCGGTTCCCAATTGAACTAATACGGCAGGGCGCTTGAGATCGAGTCCCAGTGCTTTACGGGCATCATCTCTAGGCATTGCCTGTGATGGTTGGAAGAGTGAAACCGGTGAAGTAAGAATTGCATCCTTGCGCATTGAAGTAGGTCCATGATCATATTCGCGCGCGATATCCCCTGGCTCGACAATGCAATCCATCATTCGCGATTGCAAACCTAATACAAATCTCTGCGGTTTCTTCTGCCATAAACCGCGGCGTACCCAAACGAGTGCGAGCTTCGAATTTGCATTCTTTGCAGCGATAACACCTGGGTAAGGAACAACTCCATCAAATGAAAGTACTTTGGCATCGGTTTCTTCAACAAGGGCAAGTAATCGGTCACGTAAATATTTATCCCAACTATCTCGCGACATCCAACCGCGATCGCGTCCTGGAATATATTCGCAACGAATCCCCATATAAGAAGGCAGCTCCGCGATTCCACCTGCCATAGAAACAATAATTGGATTTGCTACATCCTTGAGTGCAAGTGCAACTGCACTGGCGCGTGCCAAGTGACCCATACCGACACCATTACTAGTGGCGAGAATAATCGTGGGCTTGGACATGTTTCGTAGCCTATCGAATGAGGTTAGTTATTTTCTTCAGGAAAGGGCTAACAATTTCAACAGTCGCGCACATTCATCGGTAACAATATTTCGTGCACTCTTCACATATTTACGAGGGTCAACAATTTTTGGGTCAGAATTCAAAACTTGGCGAATTTCATCTGTGAAAAGGTGGTTGAGGTGTGTAGCAATATTTACTTTGCGCATTCCTGCACGCACTGCCTTCGCTAAATCTTGATCACTGACTCCTGAAGAACCATGTAGGACAAGAGGGACTTTTACTAACTGTGCAATCTCGGCGATCAAATCAAAATCCAGAGTGGCATTACGCGTCGTCATCGCATGCGAAGTGCCAACCGCCACTGCTAATAGATCGACGCCTGTAGCGTCTACGAAAGCTTTTGCTTCACGCGCATTTGTTCGAACTCCTGGAGCGTGAACGCCATCTTTACCCCCTACTTCGCCAAGTTCTACCTCAATGCTTGCGCCGTATTGGCGGCACAGTTTTGCCATTCGGGAACTTGCATCAACATTGCTTGCGTAATCTAGTTTCGAGCCATCAAACATCACGCTATCAAAACCTAAATCTAGGGCTTCCTGCACCAATGTTTCGCTCTCGGCATGATCTAAGTGCAATGAAACATTTACGGTTGAATCTTGCGCAATCGCTTTTGATGCAAGCGCTATCGGTTTGAGAGCACCATGGTAATCAACACAATTTTGACTAATCTGCAAGATAACTGGCAATTGCGCTTTTTCCGCACCGGCAACAATCGCTTCGGCATGCTCGAGAAGAATTACGTTGAAAGCGCCCACAGCAGCACTGTTCTTTAGTGGACCCGTAATTATTCTAAGTGGATTGAGTTGTGTCATTTATGCAATAACTATTTCTATTCCGAGCGCACGTAATTCTTTTAACATCTTTTCATCTGTACCAGAATCAGTGATAATCGTATCTATCTGATCCGCAGCACAGATTGTTGCAAATGCTGTGCGCGTAAATTTTGAGCTGTCGGCAACCACCACTATCTTCTTTGATCGTTGCACCATTTGACGATTTACTTTTGCTTCATCTTCGTGATTCGCTGCAGCGCCCATAGTGGCATTGAATGCGCTAACTCCAAGAAATGTAATATCAATATTTACTTCTTTGAGAACTTCTTCGGCAAATGGCCCTGTTAGTTCATACGATTGCGGACGAGCGACTCCACCTGTAACAACAATCTTGATTTGGTGGCGAACAGTTAGTTCCGCGGCGATATTTACTGCATTAGTGACAACAGTGAGTGCAGGTGTGTGCTCCTGCGAATCAGAAGGTGCGAATTCATTTCTGGCAGCGAGCGCACGTGCAACTTCGGTAGAAGTGGTTCCACCATTTATGCCAATTATTTGATGGCGTGTAACCATCTCGGCTGCCGCTTTTGCAATTCTCTGTTTTACCTTGTCATCTTTCGCAACTTTGTAGGTAAGGGGTAAGCCAAGGGAGCTTCCTGTTGCAACGGCCCCACCATGAGTGCGAGTAAGTAATTGTCGCTTTGCGAGTACATCAAAATCTCGTCTGATCGTTGCAGCGGATACACCAAGTATTCGAGAGGCATCATCGACTTCGACGCTTCCTTTTTCAACGACAAGTTCGAGGATGCTGCTGAGCCGATGTTGACGATTCATGCACAACTCCTCGCAAATGAATAAATAAATGCAGCCATGTGATTGTTTATGCTCACTTTACTCTATAAGTGGTCATATTTTTTGACGCACACTTCACACTCGCGTAGATTCACCCTTTATGACTACCAAGATTGCATGCGAATATGCCGATGCCGAAATTGCATCGCAGCCATCCATTTGGGCTCAAGTAGCAGATTTTGCACCTAGTGCACTTCATCTACTTCCTGAAAAGGGAGAGAAAGTTGCAGTCGTTGGCTGCGGAAGTTCGTGGTTTATGTCGATGGCATATGCAGCGCTTCGTGAAGCTGCTGGCCATGGCGAGACCGATGTATACGTTGGTTCTGAAATGAATTACGAACGTAAGTACGACAAGATTGTTTCAATTTCACGATCTGGCACAACTACTGAAGTTGTAAAAATGTTAGAGAAAACAAATATTCCATCGGTCATGTTGACTTCGGTACATGGCTCCCCTGTAACTGAACATGCAACCCATTCGATTGTTATGCCATTTGCTGACGAAAAATCTGTCCTACAAACACGTTGGGCCACTGCAGCACTAGGTCTACTCCGAATACATTTAGGTTTTGACCTTCGCTCAATTATTCGCGATGCTGAAGAAGCGCTTACATGTGATCTCGGTGATTTAGTAAATGTTGAACAGATAACTTTCCTTGGGCGCGGTTGGACAATCGGTCTTGCACAAGAAGCAGCGCTAAAGACTCGTGAATCTTCACAGTTCTGGGCAGAGGCTTATCCTGCACTTGATTATCGTCATGGTCCACTTTCAATTTCAGAGCCTGGACGTGCAGTGTGGGCATTCGGCGAGATTCCAGAAGACCTCATTCGTGATATCAAAAAGACTGGTGCGCTCTTCGAAAATAGTGCGCTCGACCCAATGGCTCATTTGATCAAAGCGCATCGCGTGGCAATCGCAATAGCTAAGAAGCGTGGCCTCGATGCCGATAATCCTCGTGGACTGTCTAGATCCATCATTTTAGATAAGTGATTTAGACTAACAGGCGTGAAACTTGTCGCGGCTGTTGATGTTGGTGGGACAAGTATCAAGAGCGCCTTAGTTGACTCTGACCTACGAATTATTGGTACAGCAACTGCTCCAACTCCAATTGCCGATATCGACGGAAGCAAAACTGTAAAAGCAATTAGCGAATTACTTTCACAATTAGCAGCTCCAGGTGAAATCAAAGCCGTTGGATTAGCAGTTCCTGGCGCACTCGATGAAGAAGGTGGACTCTCACGTTGGTCTGGCAATCTGCAATGGAAGAACCTTCCGATTCGCGATTTACTGGCTCGTGAAATAAATATTCCTGTTGCATTTGGACACGACGTTCGCACTGGCGCACTCGCTGAGCTTCGAAGTGGCGCAGCACAAGGCGTAAAGAATGCAATCTTTATCCCTATCGGAACGGGTATTGCTGCTGCACTCATCATTGATGGTGCCATTAGATCTTCCGATGGTTTCGCTGGCGAGATAGGGCACGTCAATATTGGTGCGCCATTCTTATGTGTTTGTGGAAAAAATGGCTGCTTGGAAGCTGCCGCTTCTGCACTTGCAATTAGTAATACATACTCAAGTGCGACAGGAACAACGGGAGTTAGTAGTGAAGAGATTGCGCAGCGCGCTAACACGGGTGATCTCGTTGCACAAAAAATTTGGTCAGATGCGATGCACTCAATATCTCTGGCTTGTCAGATGCTAATAACTATTTTGGCACCCGAAGTGATTATTTTTGGTGGCGGACTCTCGCAATCCGGAAATTCTCTTCTAGATCCCATTGAAAAGGAACTCAAAGAAAATCTTACTTTTCAACGCGTCCCTAAATTAGTTATTGCACATTATGGTGCGCAGGCCGGAACAATTGGTTGCGCAATGATGGCGCTTGATCTATTAGCTAGTGGACGTAACTAAATGATCATCCAAGCCGAATCGGGTGTTGTTGAAGGATTATTAAAAAATAATTTTTGGTTAGAAATTTCCAATGGAATCATTTCAAATATTCAGGATGGAAAGAACGAAAGCGCTGATAAAACGGTAGCTGGCATTCTTATCCCTGGCTTTGTTGATATTCATTGCCACGGTGGGGGCGGTTCGTACTTTTCATCAACCGACCCTGAAGATATTGACCGAGTTATAGAAGCCCATAAGAAACATGGCACGACATCGATGTTGGCAAGTTTAGTAAGCGAACCGATTCAAAAACTCATAGAGCAAATTGAAAGACTCAATCCGTATATTGGCACTAGTGCAGTAAAGGGAATTCATTTAGAAGGTCCCTATCTATCTCATGCTCGTTGTGGTGCACACGACCCAGCGCTCTTGCGTACGCCATCAGTAAAAGAGCTACAGCGCTTGCTCGATGCAGGGCAAGGCAATATTTCCATGGTTACCTTGGCACCTGAACTCGAAGGTGCGCTCGATGCAATTGATTTCTTAGTTGAAGAAGGCGTTGTGGTTGCATTGGGCCACACAGAAGCAAGTGCGCATATTGCGCTTCAAGCAATTGATTACGGTGCGACCCTAATTACTCATTACACAAATGGAATGCCCAAACTTGGAAATGATTCAGGAACTATTTCTGAGGTTGCACTTGCAGATGATCGGCTATCCCTTGAGCTCATCCTCGATGGGGCACATATAAAGAAGGAAGATACCGAGGAAATTCTTGCACTTGCAGCGCATCGATCAATTTTAGTTACCGATGCAATTTCAGCTGCGGGTGCAGGAGATGGTAATTACCACATCGGTCAATTAGATGTTGAAGTAAAGAACGGCATTGCAAGGTTGGCCGGTAATAAATCTTTGGCTGGAAGTACCTTGACGATGGATCGCGCTTTTCTGGCTATCCATAAAGAATTCAAGATATCTATCGAAGATTCTGTAAATTCTTCATCTGCATTGCCCGCAGGAGAAATTGGTATGGGTAATGTTGGAGAAATTGCAGTTGGTATGAAAGCTGATTTACTTGAACTTACAAAAACAGGAGAGGTAGTTGTAATTCACTCATGACACTAGAAAATAATCGCAAGTCTGCCTATGACTTCTTTGACCAAATCTGGAATAAGAAAGATGAATCAGCAATAAATCGATTCATTGCCCTTGATGCCGCCGGTAATGATCCAAAATTCGGTGTTGGGCGTGAAAGTTTTAGAGAACAATGGAAAAAATGGCAAGCTGCTTTTCCTGATCTTCATTTTGAAGTACAAGAAGTCATTGTTGAAGGAAATCGAGTTGTTTCACGTTGGCATCTCACTGGAACCCACAGTGGTGCAGAATTTCTAGGCAAAGCTCCCACTGGAAATAAGGTTGCTGTAGATGGAGTCAGTATTGACACCATCAAAGATGGAATTGTTTTAGATGGCTTCGATGCCTGGGACTCACTTGGCTTTAGACAACAACTTGGACTTCTTCCTAAAGACTAAGTAAGCAACAAGTCCAAGAAAAGCTAATCCAACCCAT
Organism: uncultured Actinomycetes bacterium; assembly: GCA_903858325.1. Classification (GTDB taxonomy): domain Bacteria; phylum Actinomycetota; class Actinomycetes; order Nanopelagicales; family Nanopelagicaceae; genus Planktophila. Next base: position 3,705 of record CAIOIJ010000014.1, on the reverse strand, counting down.
TGCCAAAATGAAATTGGAAATGGTTTATGTGCTGGTAAATCTGCACTTCGTTCGCTCGCACCCGCACCTATAAGAAGTGTCGATACAACGCCAGCGTGATCTGTGGCCAAACAGATTCCGCTATCTGGTACTGCAATCCCCATAGTTGACGCGACTTCTTGAGTATTACTGATCTGCTCTTCATTAGAACATTGCCAAGCATTTACATTATCTGGCCATGTATTTCCAATAATTTTGGATTCAACTGCTGCGACTCCATTCTTTACAAATACATAATCCAATCTGTCACTAAAACCAAACTTATTACCCATTTCTTTTGAGGCTAAGTAACGCGCTTTATCTGGCCCAGCCAGTAGCGCACTCATCCCCCATGAATAATTCTGAGGAAGTAATGGAGCGGGATCTGCCTCCGTGAATTTTGCATCTTTCATAATCCAATATGAACTGCAATTATGTTGACCTGCTGGACATGCATCACTTGCAATTGGTTGTTCGCCTGGATTAGGTGCGCCTTGTGGACGCGGATCACGTGGATCAGAATTGAAATCACCAACGATTACTAACGGCATTGTGGTCTCTTTTAGATCTTCAACTAATTGAGTCGCTTGTTTTGCCGCATTTGGAACTTTGCCCTCATCCCATATTGACTCTAAATGTGTAGTCACAAATCTGACAGGCTGATTACCAATGTTTATATCTGCCCATGCGTAACCGCGATAAATTGTCATGAGGGTGGGAACAATGCTGTACGTATCTACATACTCCGTTGTGCCAACTTTCAAAACTTTATCTGCAAGTTCTTTCTTGATTGCAAGCGCATCTCCAATTACAAAGCCACATGCCGCCTTATCTTGACCAAATAGAGGCTGAAAAGTTGAAGGATCATTGACCATTGTCAGAAATGGAACTGCTGCAATCGAATACCCTGGATTGAAAGCTTGTTTGCCATCAAATTCGGCAAGCACATATTCGTGTCCTAAAGCTTTTGTAGCGGCTAAAAATTCTTTCGTAAAATTGAGAACTTCCACTTTCTTACTCCATGCATTTTTCTTGCAGTACCACGTTGTTGCTTCTTGGATTCCAATGACATCTGCATTATTAGTAATTGCCTCTTGCGCCAGTTTTGGTGCACGTTGTGAAAAATCATTTGCTTTGACTTGGCTCCACATATATTGCGCAGCGGCAGGAAAATCTGGAATCAATTTGAGCGCTACGCCAACATCTGCACCTAAATAGAGATTTCTTGACATGACTGTTACGTGGTTATCAGTGGCCTGTGCTTGTGGCGTTATAAAAGAAAGTAGTAAAACTATTGCCAGCAATGAACGCTTCATGCCAGCAATGTTAGAACCTAAAGGGTCCAAGAGGAATGAAGCGGACGTCCTTCGGCATAGCCTGCAGATGATTGAATTCCAACTACGGCCTTATCTGCAAATTCTTCGAGATTCTTAGCTCCTGCATATGTGCATGATGAACGTAGGCCAGCAATAATTTCATCAAGTAAATCTTCAACTCCGGGACGTGCTGGATTGAGGAACATACGTGATGTTGAAATTCCTTCTTCAAATAGCGCTTTGCGAGCGCGATCAAATGCATCTTCAGTAGATGTGCGAGCAGCTACAGCGCGTGCTGATGCCATACCAAATGATTCTTTGAAGAGACGCCCATTTGAATCTCTTTGTAAATCACCAGGTGACTCATACGTTCCTGCAAACCATGAACCAATCATTACTTGTGATGCTCCTGCAGCTAGCGCGAGTGCAACATCGCGAGGGTGGCGCACTCCACCATCTGCCCATACTGATTTTCCAAGTTTCTTTGCTTCGGCGGCACATTCCAAAACTGCAGAAAATTGTGGGCGTCCAACACCTGTTTGCATACGTGTTGTGCACATTGCGCCTGGGCCAACGCCGACTTTAATAATGTCGGCACCAGCTGCGACTAAATCGCGCGCACCTTCGGCAGTAACAACATTGCCGGCAACAATTGGAACACTTGGACTTATTGCTCTGATTGCCTTGAGCGCATCAATCATTTTCTTTTGATGTCCATGAGCGGTATCTACGACCAAAACATCTGCACCAGCTTCTATGAGTGCTTTAGCCTTAGCTGCAACATCGCCATTAATTCCAACGGCAGCTGCAATACGTAAGCGTCCTTTTATATCTAGCGCTGGTGCATACAACGTACTTCGTAGTGCACCAACTCGTGTAAGAATTCCAACGAGTTCGCCATTTGCTGAAACTACTGGGGCGAGTTTGCGTCGATTGTTATGTAAAAATTCAAATGCTTCTTTAGCACCATATGTATCCGGCAAAGTAATTAGATCTTTGCTCATCACCATTTTTAGTTGCGTAAAGCGATCTACTCCTTCACAATCTTCTTCAGTAACAATTCCAACTGGTTTGTTCTTCTCTAAAACTACAATCGCACCGTGGGCTCTCTTATTAAGCAAGCTCACCGCATCGGCAACAGTTTGCTCTGGAGATAAAGTAATTGGTGTATCAAAAAATATGTGGCGTGATTTCACCCAAGAGATAACATCGCTCACAATTGCGATTGGGATATCTTGCGGAATAACGCTTATTCCACCGCGTCGCGCCATAGTTTCTGCCATCCGGCGTCCTGATATTGCAGTCATATTTGCAACAACTAAAGGAATTGTTGTTCCTGATCCATCGTGTGACGCTAAATCAACTTCCATTCGACTTGAAAGCTCGGAATGGCTTGGCACCATGAATACATCGTCATAAGTGAGGTCATACGTGGGTGAATTTAAGAATCGCACGTAGGCAAACTATAGAGGAGAAAGGCAATATTGGATAAAACTCTCTCAGGCGTGAACGCCTGAACCCGAATTTAATCCTTTGAGCCAATAACGCTGTAAAAAGAGGAAAGCAACCAAGATCGGTGCCATGGCGACAAATGCACCCATAACCAAACCGGGGCCTCCAAATGCAGTGCCGAGCCCAACTGAGAGTGGAAAGAGTTTTGGATCATTGAACATGAGAAGTGGCAAGAAGTAGTTATTCCAATTAGTCACAAGATTCAATAAAAAGACTGTTGCTAGCGCTGGGCGCAAAATTGGAAGAGCTAATTGTAGAAATATTCTCATCTCACTTGCTCTATCTAAGCGAGCAGCTTGGATCAATTCTTTCGGCAGATTGTCTTTTGCATAATATGCAATCAAAAACGTACCAAGTGGTGCAACAAGTGCGGGAAGAATGACCGCCCATTTCGTATTAATAAGATTGAGGTTTGCGAAGTAAATAAAGAGTGGAAGCACAAGAGTATTAGCTGGGACCATAACTAATCCCAAAATAATTACTTGAATTTGCTTGACACCTTTGAAATCATAAACAGCAATTGCAAAACCGGCCATCGCAGAACAAATCAGCGCGCCAACGGCACCGCTAAGAGAATAAACAATGGTGTTCTTTAGCCAAATGTAATAGATACCTTCATTGGCATTGAATAACCATTCTAAATTCTTGAAAAAATTGAAAGAGTGCCCGAACCATAAAGTCGATGTAGTTCCGAATTCCTGTGGCGCTTTTGTTGATGTGAAAAATAGAAAAGCGATCGGATAACCAAAGTAGGCAATGCAAACAAGCATGAAAACATTGGCGATTTTGCTCTTTGGACGTAAGTGGCTTTTCACTTGTACATCTTAGACTTCACAGATAAAAATACTTACTCCGTTAC
>CAIOIJ010000013.1 GCA_903858325.1 uncultured Actinomycetes bacterium | reverse complement strand
TAACTTCTTGCCAACTCATACCAGCGGTTTATATCCATCGGAATTGCTAGAACTTCGCCCTTGATATGTTCTAAATCAGCAATGACTGCTTGTGCAACGGTTTGCGGTGCATTCCATGAAATATCGATTCGGTCTGAAATATCAAAGCCATCGCTTTTGCGACGTTCTTGAATCAAACGAATAACTTCGCGCACATTACCTGCTGCAATAAGTATCGGCGTGAGCTCTAAATCAAGTGCAACGCTTTCGCCATCATGGCTAGCAACCATCCAGCCACTCTTTGGAACTTCGGTAATAGCTAAATCTTCGAGAGAGATTTCCCAAGAAGAGGCACCCGATGTGATGATGCTTGAGCCTTGGCTACGAAGCGTACGTACTAACTCAGTTGCATTCTGAGCCGCGATTGCCTTAGCAATGTCTTGAACTGCGCCACCGAATTTTGTGCCCAACGTTCTAAAGTTAGCTTTGATAGAGATATCAACTAGATCACCATCGGCATCGGCAATATCTTCTAGTGAAATCACATTGAGTTCATCAGCAATCTGTTCGCGCATAGCTTCGGGCAAAGATGCCCATCCACTAGCTGCAATGAGTGCTCGAGATAGCGGCTGACGAATTTTTACGCCAGATTCTGCTCGAGCGGCGCGACCAAGTTCAACGATGCGCTTTGTGAGCGAGACTTCACGGCGTAAATCTAGATTTATCTGTTGCGCATCGGCAACAGGGAAGTCGCTCAAGTGCACAGAATCTGATGCTGTTGCATTTGTTGGGCGTACTAATTCTTGCCACACCTGTTCTGTAATAAATGGAATCATCGGTGCAAGCAATTGAGTAAGCACAGTCAGACATTCGTGGAGCGTGGCTAATGCACTTGCATCGCCATCCCAGAAGCGTCGTCTTGAACGGCGGACGTACCAGTTTGAAAGATCATCGATAAAGCGGGCTAATTCTTTTCCGGCCGCTTGAGAATCAAAATCAGAATATGCAGCGTCAACTTCTTGGATAAGAAGATTGAGTTCTGAAAGAATCCATTTATCCATCAGCGTTCGCTCACTTGGCGCTGGAGAATCGTTGAGATTGAATTTTGCAGCATGGGCATAAAGTGAATGGAATGAGACAGTATTCCAATATGTAAGCAACGTTTTACGAAGTGCATCGTTGATTGCAGTATGGCCAACACGACGAGCGGCCCATGGAGAACCCGCTGCAAGCATGTACCAACGCACAGCATCGGCGCCATGTTGTTCCATCAGTGAAATTGGTTCTAAAACATTTCCTAAGTGCTTACTCATTTTGCGACCATCTTCATCGAGAATATGGCCAAGACAGAGCACGGTTGAATAAGAACTCTTATCAAAGACAAGCGTTCCAATAGTCATAAGTGTGTAGAACCAACCACGGGTCTGATCAATTGCCTCAGCTATGAAATCGGCAGGGTAGGCCTTCGCGAATTTTTGCGCAGAACCTTCCTTATGTGGATAGCCCCATTGAGCAAATGGCATAGCGCCAGAGTCGTACCAGCAATCAATTACTTCTGGAATACGTGTCATTGTCTCGTTACATTCTTTGCAAGCAAACTTAATATCATCGACAAACGGGCGGTGTGGGTCGAGATTAGAGAGATTAGTTCCCGCTAATTCACCGAGTTCGGCGAGGGATGCGATACAAATTTCGTGCTTATTTTCACAACGCCAAATTGGTAGCGGCGTACCCCAAAAACGATTACGCGATAGCGCCCAGTCAATATTGTTATTGAGCCAGTCACCGTATCGACCATCTTTGATTGTCTCTGGATGCCAATCAGTCTTTTGGTTCTCACGAATTAGCGAATCTTTGATAGATGTTGTGCGGATATACCACGATGGTTGTGCGTAATAAATGAGGGCAGTGTGGCAGCGCCAGCAGTGCGGATATTGATGCTCGTATGGTTGATGCTTATAGAGAAGACCTTTAGCGCGTAATTCTTTGACTAATGGCTTATCGGCATCTTTGAAGAAGAGTCCGCCAACAACTGCAACATCTGGCAAGAAGGTGCCATCAGGTGCAACTGGATTTATTACAGGTAATCCATATGCACGACATACCTGTAAGTCATCAGCGCCAAAGGCAGGGGATTGGTGAACTAAACCAGTTCCATCTTCGGTCGTTACATATGTGGCGAGAACAACAAAATGTGAATCAGGGATTTCAACGAAATCAAATGGACGCGAATACGTGGTTCGCTCTAAATCTTTGCCCAACATTGTTTGCAAGACTTTTACTTCACCAGTGAGCGCCGATTGCAGCGCCTTTGCAACAACCAAGAGTTCAATTTTCTCTTCGTGCGTAACTTCAACGAGCACATACTCAACTTCTGGATGTACTGCGATGGCGGTGTTAGAGACAAGCGTCCAAGGAGTTGTTGTCCATACAAGTAGTGATGCCCCAAGGTCGGCAAGTGCTCCAGATGTAATTGGAAAACGCACGTAGACAGATGGATCTACAACGCTTTCATATCCTTGTGCTAATTCGTGATCTGATAAACCGGTTCCACATCGAGGGCAATATGGTGCGACGCGATGATCTTGGACAAGTAAACCTTTTTTCCAAATCTCTTTCAGGCTCCACCAAACGCTCTCTACATATTCAGGCGCCATAGTCCAATAAGCTTGATCAAAATCAACCCAGAAACCCATTCGATTTGTCATATGTGCAAATGCATCGACATGGCGCGTTACTGATTCGCGACATTTGTCATTGAATTGGGCAATACCAAATTTTTCAATATCGCCTTTGCCGGAAAAACCAAGTTCTTTTTCGACTGCGATTTCTACAGGTAATCCATGGCAGTCCCAACCTGCTTTACGTTCTACAAGTTTGCCTTTCATAGTTTGAAAACGAGGAAAAACATCTTTGAAAACTCGCGCCTCAATGTGGTGAGTTCCGGGTAATCCATTTGCAGTGGGCGGTCCTTCGTAAAAAGTCCACGCCTCGCCATTTTCGCGGGCCTTGATGCTCTCTTCGAAAATGGAATTATCTTTCCAAAATTTCAAAATTGAATGTTCCATTGCAGGTAGATCTATCGATGCAGGAATCGCACGAAATGACATTAAAAAACCCTCCAGATAGCTCCGAGAAATGGAACTGGAGGGACGAAATATCCATCTGAATGGATAACTCGCGGTACCACCCGCCTTGTATCGATTGCTCGATACCTCTTATTACAGACACTGTCGGTTCTACCTCGAATGAGAATCCATTCGACTCTTCCGACAAGCTCGTGAGGTGATAGCCCCGTCAACGCTTGAAATGTCTTCGTGGGGAAGTCTAGAGCATGGAATGGCCAAATTCTCCGTGGCGAAGTTGGTGCGATCGCCCGATTCGGCATAGGGTGCGCGCCATGCCTAAGAAAAGCGCCCCAGTAAAAAAGAGTGCAGCCAAGAAGAGCGCTGCTAAAAAGGCGCCTGCTAAAAAGAGTGTCGCCAAAAAAGCCGCGGTAAAAAAGGCGCCAGTAAAGAAGGCTCCCGCTAAAAAAGCTCCAGCAAAGAAGAGTGCAGTCAAGAGTATTCCAGTCAAGAAAGCACCAGGGCGCCCATTTCCTTCAAAGACAACGCTGACAGTAGATGAAAAATCTCAGACAGTGAGTGTCTCAACAATTGTTGCCCCAGTAGTCGTGCCCGTAGTTGAAGAGCGTCGACTCACAATGCTTCCTCCACCACGTCCTGCCAAGAGTGGAAAGAAAATTGCACCACTCAAGCCAATCAAAGGCGCACCAACTCCTGTCGTTGTAAGCGATAACGAATCTCCATGGAGTGCATCAGAACTCAAGGCCATCCGTAGTGAGGTTGCAAAAGATCTACTGCGTTTGCAGCACGAATTGACTCTCGTTGAAGCAGAGATGGATTCTTTGATTAAGGAATCTGGCGAAGGCTCTGGCGATGACCAAGCAGATGCTGGTACAAAAACTTTTGAACGCGAACATGAAATGTCATTAGTAATCAATGCTCGTGAAATGGTTCTTCAAACCGAACGCGCGTTAGAGCGTATTGATAATAAGACATACGGCAAATGCGAAGAGTGCGGAAATATTATTGGTAAAGCTCGTCTGCAGGTATTCCCACGCGCAACTCTCTGCATGGTTTGCAAGCAGAAGGAAGAGCGGCGCTAATTTGCGCCCCGCACATCAAAGGCATTGGCGCTTTCTCTACATTAGCGCGTGGATAATTTTTCTCATTGATTTAGCAACAAAGGCGTGGGCAGTTTCGGTACTTTCAAATCGCGAACCAGTAAAACTCATTGGAAACTTTCTTCAATTGACCTTTGTTCGCAATCCTGGAGCCGCATTTAGTTTTGCAACCGGTTCAACTCTCATCTTCTCACTCTTTGCATTGAGCGTAATTGGCATCATTACTTTTCTCGCTCCACGAATTTCTCATCGTGGTTGGGCGTTGGTTCTAGGTTTACTTCTCGGGGGAGTACTTGGAAATTTGAGCGATCGAATTTTTCGCTCACCTGGCTTTCTGCAAGGACACGTTATTGATTGGATTGAGCTTCCTCATTGGCCAATCTTTAATGTTGCAGATAGCGCTATTGTTATAGCAGCTGGAATATCGGTCGTCCTTTCAGCGCGCAATATTGCGCCGATTGCCCAAGGCGATAATCAAAAAGATCAGCCTGGAGCTTAGATATGTCACGAGAATTACGAACTCTTTCAGTCCCTGAAGGAGTCGCAGGAGAGCGAATCGATAGCGCGCTTACTCGCGTACTCGGTCTCTCTCGCACTGCAGTTGTTCGCCTTTTAGAAGATGGCGATATCACCACCAATGGTGAAGCAATGCAAAAATCACAGCGAGTAGAAGCTGGCCAAATTATTGAAGTACTTCTACCCGAACAAATAAATGCCGCTCCTATTCCACTCACGCCACTTGATGGCCTGCGCGTTGTCTTTGATGATGACGATCTCATTGTTATTGATAAGCCCGTTGGTTGTGCGGCGCATCCAAGTCCCGGATGGACAGGTCCGACCGTTGTTGGAGCACTTATGGCGGCGGGATATTCAGTATCTACAAGTGGTCCGGCAGAGCGTCAAGGAATTGTTCATCGCCTCGATGTTGGTACAAGCGGTCTCATGATTGTTGCAAAGAGTGATCGTGCATTTAGCGTTCTCAAAGAAGCATTTCGTGATCGCAGTGTCGAAAAAATTTATCATGCACTCATCCAAGGTCATATGGATCCAACAACAGGAACTATCGATGCACCCATCGATAGACATCCAAAAGAGGATCATCGATTTGCAGTAGTTGCGCAAGGAAAACCATCCATAACTCATTACGAAGTTATTGAGTTTTATCGCGGTGTTTCACTTGTTCAAGTTGAATTAGAAACTGGTCGCACACATCAAATTAGAGTTCATTTTTCTGCGCTCAATCATCCACTCGTTGGCGATATGACATATGGGGCCGATCCCGTCCTCGCTACAAGCTTGGCGATGTCTCGACCTTGGCTTCATGCTAAAGAACTTCGTTTCAAACATCCGGT
>CAIOIJ010000012.1 GCA_903858325.1 uncultured Actinomycetes bacterium | reverse complement strand
TGTGAGCGAAAGCTCGACGCAACTTTCACCCGTTGCAGATGGCGTTATCGCACCAGAAATTCCTGAAGTTCAACAAATATGGAAAGCCCTGGTTTTAGGGCTGCGCGATTATGTAGAAAAGAATGGTTTCCGATCGGTGGTACTTGGTTTATCGGGTGGTATCGATTCAGCCATCGTTGCAGCAATCGCAGTCGATGCCCTAGGTGCCAAGCACGTCAATGGCGTTGCTATGCCAAGTAAATATTCATCAGATCATTCCATCGAGGATGCGCAATTATTTGCAACCAATACCGGTATTCACTTTCGCACCGTTGCGATTTCGCCGATGGTCGATTCCTTTATGGGCAACCTGACTCTGAAAGGTTTAGCGGAGGAAAATCTGCAAGCCCGCGTTCGCGGAATTACGTTGATGGGAATATCTAATCAAGAAGGACATCTAGTTTTAGCCACTGGTAATAAGAGCGAACTCGCAGTCGGGTACTCAACTCTCTACGGCGATGCAGTTGGTGGCTTCGCGCCGATCAAAGATATTTACAAGACCGATGTCTGGGCACTTGCCCGCTGGCGCAATGCCACAGCAATTGCAGATGGAGAAGTCGCGCCGATTCCAGAGCGCTCCATTACTAAAGAGCCAAGCGCCGAACTTCGCCCAGATCAAAAAGATTCAGATTCATTACCTGACTATGAATTACTCGACAAAGTTTTGATGCGCTACGTGGATGGCGATGAAGGCTTTGATTCACTTATTGCAGCAGGCTTTGATAGCGCCCTTGTAACTCGCGTCATTGGACTAGTGGATAAGGCCGAATATAAACGGCGTCAATATCCACCTGGAGCAAAGGTGAGCGCGCGTGCATTTGGAAAAGATCGCCGCTTACCTATGACTTCACGCTGGGCGGAAAAGTAAAGGCCGATTTTCGTAACACAGCCGTAACGCGCCATTGGCACAATGCCTTTCATGTCCCCAGATAAAGCAGACCATATGAGCAAGCAAGAAGATTTCGTTTTACGTACATTAGAAGAGCGCAATATTCGTTTTGTACGGTTGTGGTTTACCGATGTTCTCGGCTATCTCAAATCTGTGGCAATTGCACCTGCCGAACTCGAGAGTGCATTTAGCGAAGGTATTGGTTTCGACGGTTCAGCAATCGAAGGTTTTGCTCGTGTTACTGAATCAGATATGTTGGCAAAACCAGATCCAACATCTTTTGCAATTTTGCCGTGGCGCACCGAAGCACCAGGTGCTGCTCGTATGTTCTGCGATATCACTATGCCCGATGGCACTGCATCACCATCTGATCCACGCAATGTATTACGACGCACTCTCAACAAAGCTGCCGAGATGGGTTACACCTGTTACACACATCCTGAAATTGAATTCTTCTTATTCAACGAAAAACCTGAAGCCGGAAAGTCACCAGTACCTGTAGACCAAGGTGGATATTTTGATCACACGCCAGCAGTTGTTGGCCATGATTTTCGCCGTCAAGCAATCACAATGCTTGAAGCTATGGGAATTAGCGTTGAATTTAGCCATCACGAAGGTGCACCAGGCCAACAAGAAATTGATCTGCGTTATGCAGATGCACTCAGCACCGCCGATAACATCATGACCTTTAGACATGTCATCAAAGAGGTTGCACTGGAGCAAGATTTCTATGCATCCTTTATGCCAAAGCCATTTACAGAACATCCTGGAAGCGGAATGCATACACACGTTTCGCTTTTCAAGGGTGAAGAAAATGCTTTTTATGACCCAACCGCCGAATTCAATCTTTCAGCTACTGGCCGCTCATTTATCGCAGGTCTGTTGAAGCATGCCCCTGAAATTACTGCCATTACTAATCAGTGGGTCAACTCGTATAAGCGTTTGCATGGTGGGGGAGAAGCACCAGCATTTGTAAATTGGGGACCAAGTGATCGTGGTGCACTCGTTCGTGTTCCGATGTATAAACCAAAGAAAGAAAATTCAACACGTATTGAATTCCGTTCACCTGACTCTGCATGTAATCCATATCTTGCTTATGCAGTGATGTTGGCGGCAGGACTTGCAGGCGTTGAGGGAAAATACGAACTCACAAATTCGACCGAGCCAGAGTCATTGCCGGCTAACCTCAACGAGGCCATTGCAGCAATGGAGAAAAGTACTTTGGTGCGCGAGACTTTGGGCGAGCATGTTTTCGAATATGTATTGCGAAACAAGCGTGCAGAATGGCAGGACTATCGCCGCCAAGTAAGTGCATATGAATTAGATAGGTATTTGCCTGTTTTATAAGTACTGCTGAGGTAATCTCTTTGCATGACTAAAGCGATAAATACGACATCAATTCGAAACTACAACCTCGTTGCTGGTGTCTTTCACCTTGCCCAAATGGTCGTAGTCCTTATTCTTGCTAACGATTTTTCCCTTCCTATCGTTGCCCGATACATGGGCGGCCCACCAGGAAGTTCTTTTGCGCAGCCGGTGACATTGCTCAACACTCCTGTCGGTCTAGCCGTCGCTATTTTTCTAGGTCTATCGGCTTTCTTTCATTTCTTGGTAGCGAGCCCGCAATATTTCCCTCGTTACAGTGCAGGTTTAGCTTCTCACCGAAACTATTTCAGATGGGTTGAATATTCGATCAGCTCATCGGTGATGATTGTTTTGATTGCCCAAATTTGTGGAATCTCAGATGTCGCAGCAATCATTTCAATTTTCGGCGTCAATGCTTCAATGATTCTTTTTGGATGGTTACAAGAAAAATATGAAGAGCCAGGTAATGGTGGTTGGTTGCCATTTATTTTCGGTTGCATCGCAGGCATAGTTCCTTGGATCGCCCTTGTCTTTTATATTTTTGCAATCGGCGGACCGGGTAATACGAAAGCTCCGGCTTTCGTCTATGGAATCGTGATCTCACTCTTTCTTCTATTCAATACTTTTGCGATTGTTCAGTATTTGCAGTACAAAAAAGTGGGAAAGTGGTCACAATATTTACGCGGAGAGAAGACTTATATAACGCTCTCTCTCGTCGCTAAATCTGCCCTCGCATGGCAGATTTTCGCCTCCACCTTGATTCAATAGCGCTCTTCGCGATACTCTTTACACCTTATGAAGCTCCGCGGACTCCTCCTTATCCGCCGTAGCGAGGCCTAATAACCGGTCTCCTCGCTACGGAGTTTGGCGTTGCCGGTAAAGACATCCGGCCAACCAAACAATTAGGAGTAAAAAAATGAATTTCCCACAACAGAAACCTTCAGTTATGAAGGCGCACAGATATTCCTCTTTCATACCTGTCGAACTGCCAGATCGCACATGGCCATCAAAGAAAATGACGAAAGCGCCGAAATGGTGCTCCGTTGATCTTCGCGATGGCAATCAAGCGCTTATTGATCCTATGGATACGCCGCGCAAATTAGCGATGTTCAAGTTGCTTGTATCAATGGGCTTCAAAGAGATTGAAGTTGGCTTCCCTAGTGCGAGTCAGACCGATTTCGATTTCGTACGCAAAATTATTGATGAGAACTTGATTCCAGATGATGTAATCATTCAAGTTCTTACCCAAGCGCGCGATCCATTGATTCGCCGCACTTATGAAGCTATCAAAGGTGCCAAGCAAGTAATAGTCCATCTTTATAACTCCACATCAACGCTGCAGCGACGCGTTGTATTTGGTCAAGATAAAGAGGGAATCAAGAAGATTGCAACTGATGGTGCCCAACTTTGCTTAGATCTCATTTCCACTGTGCCGGGTACAAAAGTTTCATTTGAATATTCACCTGAATCATTCACAGGTACAGAGCTCGAATACGCGGTCGAAGTATGTAATGCCGTCAATGCCATTTGGAAGCCAACACCGCAATGGAAGACCATCATGAATCTTCCTGCAACTGTTGAAAGTGCCACACCAAATATTTACGCAGATTCCATTGAGTGGATGTCACGTAATCTAGAAAATCGTGAGAGCGTAATTATTTCTTTGCACCCACATAACGACCGCGGTACAGGCGTTGCTGCAGCTGAACTTGGTTACTTAGCTGGGGCAGATCGCATCGAAGGAACGCTCTTTGGTAATGGTGAGCGCACCGGAAATGTTTGCTTGGTAACTCTAGGCATGAACTTAGTCAGCCATGGAATTGATCCAATGATTGATTTTTCAAATATTGATGAGATTCGCCGAAC
>CAIOIJ010000011.1 GCA_903858325.1 uncultured Actinomycetes bacterium | reverse complement strand
TTATTGCCAGATTTTGCAGCAATACCTGGAGTAGAACTCATTCGACTTTCATACTTGCAACCTGCTGAAATGCGTCCATCGCTATTGCAAGCGATGATTTCGACTCCGAAAGTTGCGCCATATTTTGACCTTTCTTTTCAGCATACAAGTGCGAGCGTCTTGCGCCGCATGCGCCGTTTTGGAGATAGCGAAAAATTCCTCCATCTCATAACTCAAATTCGGGCACTCTCACCAGAGGCTGGAATTAGATCGAACTTTATTGTTGGTTTTCCGGGGGAGACCCAGGAAGATTTCGATGATCTTGCAAACTTCATTACGCAGGCGAAGCTCGATGCTGTGGGAATCTTTGGTTATTCAGATGAAGATGATACGGAAGCGCTCAAACTAGAAGACAAAGTTGCCCCTGAAATTATCGCGCAACGAGTAGAAACGCTCTCATCCCTAGCTGATGAGATGGTTTCACTTCGTGCACAAGCGCGAATTGGTGAAAATGTGCGCGTACTAATTGAAGATGCCGAACTACAAGAAGGTAGAGCCGCTCATCAAGGTCCAGAAGTTGATGGAACTACATCTTTCATTGGTACAAATTTTGAGGTTGGCCAATATATTGATGCAGTGATTATTGATTCAATGGGTGCAGATTTGGTTGCTCAAGCGATATGAGAGTCCCAGGATATGTAACTCCAAATTTCATTACAGTCATGCGTTTGTTATTAGTGCCGTGCGGTGTTTATACGCTCTTCAAAAATGGTGGAGACGATTCCACATGGCAAATCATTTCTTGGTTCATATTTTTCTTCTTGGGTCTTTCAGATATCTTGGATGGCAATCTTGCACGCAGTAGAAATACCATTACAGAGTTTGGAAAATTCCTAGATCCAGTTGCAGATAAAGTGATGATTGGCGCTGCGATGGTCTCTCTATCCATCTTGGGCAGAATGCCATGGTGGATCACCATCATCATTATGGGTCGCGAAATCGGAATCACACTCTTGCGTCTTGCCATCATTAGACGTGGCGTAATCGCAGCAAATAAGGGCGGAAAAATCAAAGCGACTTTCCAAAACTTTGGTGTTGGCTTCTACGTTCTTCCTCTACCAACATGGCTCTTCTGGTTCCGCGATGGCTTTATTGCCATCGCAATTGTTCTGACTATCGTCACGGGTGCCTATTATGTAAAATCAGCTTTTGGTCGACCAAGTGGCCACAAATGAGAGAGTGTTGAAATGACCCTAGCTTCAGAGATCGCATCATTAGTAGAAGATGCAATTAATGTTCTGCGCGAAAAAGGTGAAACTCTTTCTACTGCCGAATCCATTACCGCTGGATCTTTGAGTTCGGCAATCACATCAATTCCTGGATCATCCGATGTTTTCCTCGGTGGAATCACTGCATATCAAAGTTCTATCAAGAGTTCGCATTTAGGTGTTAGCGAAGAACTCATTGCAAAGCACACAGTCTTTAGTGAAGAAGTTGCTATCGCGATGGCAAAGGGTGCACTCAAGAGTTTCGGCTCGACTTGGGCTATTTCAACTACTGGCGTTGGCGGCCCCGGCCCATCTGATGGAGTACCCGCAGGAACTGTATGGGTAGCAATTGAAGGCCCCGTAACCCAAGCGATAGAACTTTCCCTCTCTGGCGAACGTGATTCTGTACGAAACGCGACAACAGCAAGCGCAATGGCCGCCTTTGCCCGTATTCTTAGAGCACGCAAATAGGGAAGGGAAGCGCCATGGTCTTGTTACGTCACGCCGTAGGTCAATCTCTTCGCGCTGCTCGCACATCGCAGAGCCGCACACTTCGTGAAGTTGCTCGCGAGGCACGCGTTTCACTCGGTTATCTCTCCGAAGTAGAACGCGGACAGAAAGAAGCATCATCCGAACTTCTCAATGCAATCTGCAGTGCACTTGGTTTAGCTCTCTCAGATGTCATGGTTGATGTCACTAACGAACTCAAGAGCCGCGAGACCGTAACGCTTACTGTTGTCGACGCTGCCTAATTTCGGCACATGTCTTCCGCTGACACAGAGAAGTACGCTCCGCAAGTAGCAACTCATCGCCGTACAACTTCTGCAATTCTTTCAACCACTAAAAAACTAATTGCACGATCTGGTGTAGCAAAAATTAGCATGATTGAAATTTCGGATGAATCAGAAGTTTCTCGTGCAACTCTTTATAACCATTATCGCGATAAAGAGAGCGTACTTCGAGCACTTGCAGAGTCAGAATTTGCTCGACTTATAGCAGTGGCAGAAAAAGGAAATACACCTCAAGAAATTCTTCAATTACTTTCACAAGAAATATCAGGAAATAGCGCACTTGCAACTATGCGCGCAACAGATCCTGCGCTATTGACGCAAGCACTAACGCATCAAAGCGATGAACTGTGGGCTACTTTCTTGCACTCATTCTCACAACTTATTCCAGATCACGTACTTGCAGCAACATCGTTGCGCTGGCTCATCGGTCAAGTATTTGCACCACTTACTCCGGAGCAATCCACAATTCAGTCAGAGGCACTCACGCACCGTGCGCATCTCTGATCTTCGCGAACGCCTTACGCTTTCATTTGGCGATTCGTGGGCACCATCATTTAGTGCCGATATTGCCATTTCGCTCTTAGGAAGTAGAAGCGTCAATGAAGCGCTCAAGGATGGTTTTGAAGCTGATGAAATTTGGAAAGCGGTCTGCAAGGAACACCCAAAAGAGACGCAAAAGTTTAGATAGTGAAAAGTCTAAATAGAGTAAGGCGATTCATTAGCGTAACTATTTTGGTAATGCTAATTTCCGTCTTTGGCTCATCTATTGCCAATGCAATGCAGATTTTTGTGAAACTACCTGAAGGTAGGACTATAACTCTGGATGTAGAGCCAAGTGACACTATCGAAAATGTAAAAACCAAAGTTCAAGATAAAGAAGGAATTCCCCCGGATCGGCAATACTTATATTTCGCGGGCAAGTTCCTCGAAGATGGTAAGACGCTATCTGATTTCAATATTTTACGAGAAGCGACAATGCATTTGTATTATTCAATGCTTACTGATTCGATTCCCGTGCCTGATCCCGTACAGAAATCGAACATTATTTCGATGACGCCAACAACAGCGCCAGCAGGTGCGGCGACAACAGTGACCATCACAGGTAATTTTCTAGAAAAAGTTGTCTCTATTCAAGTTGATGGTGTTGTCATCCCAGCTGAAAGCTGGATTCAAGAAACATCTACAGTTACTGTCACTATTCCAGGAAGCCCTGCGGGCACTTATTCAATTCAGTTATATAACGGATCAGCGCCTGTTCTTAAGGTTGCAAATTTCACCTTTACGCCTGCAGCACCTAAGCCTTTTGTAAGTAATAAAGTTACATATATTAAGTGTGTAAAGGCACCACGTTCAAAACGTATCGCACATGGAATCAATCCAGTGTGCCCTGTGGGTTTTACTAAATTGCTATAACTTCTAGGACCCAAGGATTTTTATCATCTGCTGGAGTTAGTGCACATGGATATTTCTCGGAAACGATGGCATACAAATCCTCTGGGCTTTTAGCCCCAGAGCGCGATTGTAAAAGTAGGCGCGCTACTTCGCCCCGAATCTTTTTTGACATATGAGTTACAACGACACGCTCTCCATCGACAACAGTTGATACATGAATTTCAACAGTGATATCCAGGGGAGCACCCCATACTGTTTTATATGTGGAAGAGCGGCAATCGATGATGAGATCAGTTTTGATTGAATCTAAAACTTTAGCAACGGATGCGTGCATAGCTTTGTTATTGATCTTCTCTTTATAAGTCTCGATACGAGAATCAGGAGTAATCGCGCCATATTTCGCCGAAATAATTATGACCGATGACGATGCACGTTTTTTGGCACTTACGGTAAGTGATGGCCAATCCAGAGCTTGATAGAGAACACCGCTATAGACAGATATTGCTGGAGTAGGAGAAGTTGTCTCTTTTTTCTTTTCAGAAGGGGGCAAGAGAATCAACACCGGAACATTATGCCCCCTCGGTGTTGATTCTCTGACATCTATTTAATATCCCACCAAATAGTTGCGAGATTTCGTATTGCGACTTTTGGTTGCACTTTCAAAAATTCGAGTACTTCGTGCTCTCGAGCTTCTGGTAAACAGAGACGAATGCGAGAAAAACGTGCTTGCGATTCAAGGTCACTTTCAGTTCGCATAGAACCGTTCCATAATTCGAGGTGAGCCACGATGCCCAACTCTTTGAGGACCGTCATCAAATCTTCAGGAGTTGGCTTTGTTGGTCTTTCTAAGTCCCAGAAGTGTTTCCATAGTGGAGCGGCAGTTGTAAGTGGATGCAGTTGAGGCATTTCGATCACTACACGTTTTTTTGCGTGAGAATTCATTGCCAGTAAGAAATCTTCAATTTTTGGAACGTTATAAACCACATGATGCGCAACGGCAACATCGGCTACAGGGACGTCGTCAGCGATTGCTGGCCAAAAACCCTCGAATATTTCTGAAGTAACACTTCGTTCTTTTGCATTCTCGGCAAACATTTCGAGCATTTCCTTTTGATGGTCAATACCTATGACATGCGCTGCCGGTGGAGTAACTGCAAATGCTGCAATTCCGCCGCCGCAACCGATATCTAGAATCGAACCGCCCACTGGAATTACTTCGCGTGCACGTTGATGTGAAAGAGAATCTTCGATGTGTTGGGGAATTTGGAACATAACTGGTGGGTGAATCCAAGGATCCTCAGGCGCTTGATCAATTATATTTTTAGGAATTGCCCACGCCGAAAGTGATTCTCTCCAATAATCGCCAGCCGACATAAGTCAGTTGCCCGGAACCCAAGAAGAGAGATCGTTATCGCACTTGCATTTTTCATCTTCTGAAAAGCCAGCTAGCGCCTCTTCGATATGGTTTCCGCAACCCGACCAAGTAGCCTTTCCACATTTTGTGCATCTAACTGCGCTACACATGCTTAGCCCTTCTTTCCAAATAGTCGGCTCATAAGTCCTGGCTCTTTTGGATCATTAGCATGACCCTGACATTGTTGTGATTTTGGAATACCTTTCATGACCTGATCGACATGCTGACCGCAACCTGACCATGAAGCTTTACCGCATTTACGACATGTTGTTTTACTGCACATATTATTTCCTTTTCTTATGTTGGTTATTGGGTGATGAGTTCACGTACATGTGCAGGTGAGTGGCTCCATGTGAGATACCCACCATCGAGATTTACTGCTTCAAAGCCCATTTCATTGAGCAACAGGGATGCTGTGTGACCGCGTTGTCCAACCTGGCAATTGACTAATACTTTTTTCGATCCAATTTCTCCCGAACGCTCTCTGATCTCATCAACGGGAATGTTGATGGAGTCAGGGATAGAGCCATTGATGTATTCGCTTGGATTACGAACATCGAGCATCGTAAAACCTTGATCGCGATATTTTTCAACTTCACTCCATTGAGCAGTCTTGACTAAATGGGAGAGTAGGTTTTCGGCGATGTAGCCCAACATATTGACTGCATCCTTTGCAGAACCAAATGGAGGTGCATATGCCAACTCGAGATCTGCGAGTTCAGGGGCGGTGATTCCACCTCGCATTGCAGTTGCAATCACGTCGATACGTTTATCTACGCCCTCTATGCCAATTCCTTGTGCACCCAATATTTCACCTGTAGTTGGCTCGAAGAGAAGTTTGAGAGTCATCTGCGCAGCATTGGGATAATAGCCGGCATGTGAATTTGGATGTGTATGAATAATTGCAAATGGACGATTTTGTGCCACTAATCGTTTTTCACTCCACCCTGTTGTGGCAATCATGAGGTCAAATACTTTAACGATTGCTGTACCAATTGTTGGAACCGGGCGAACTGTGCGACCACTAATGTGGTCTGCAACAACGCGACCATGACGGTTAGCCAGGTTAGCGAGCGGAACAAGAGTTGCACTGCCATCAATCCAGTCACGCTTTTGCGCGGCATCACCAATTGCATAAATATCTGGGTCACTTGTCTGATTGAATTCATTGACTTCAATACCTTTGCGCTCACCAATTGTTAGACCAGCAGATTGAGCGAGTGCGACGTCGGGCTTGACTCCAATTGCAAGAATGATGAGATCGGCAGGGATAGCTTCACCGCTTGCTAAGTACACGGAAGTGGCATCGATAGATGTCACTGAATTACCTAAGTGAAGAGCAACCCCATGTTTGCGCATTTCATCAGATACATAGATTGCCATCTCTGGATCGAGTGGTGCTAGAAGTTGAGGAGTTGCTTCAACAAGTGAGGTAGTAATTCCACGGTGAATAAGATTTTCTGCAATCTCGACACCGATAAATCCACCACCAATAACCAGAGCGCTCTGTGGTTTCTTATCTACTTGCTCAACGATACGTACAACATCCTCAACGGTACGAAGAGTGAGTGCACGTTCGATCCCGGGAAGTGGTGGAACGACAGGAGATGCACCTGGAGAGAGAATCAATTTGTCATATGCAAGTTCGTACATTTCGCTAGTCGCAAGATTTTTGACTGCGATCTGTTTCTTGGCGCTATCGATAGAAAGTGCCTCTGAATGCACTCGCACATCCAGGCGAAAACGTGAGTGTAGAGATTCGGGAGTCTGTAGAAGTAACGTATCTTCCTCTTCGATTACTCCACCTACGTAGTAGGGGAGTCCGCAATTTGCATATGAAACATGGCCGCTCTTTTCGAGAACAATAATTTCGGCATCTTCATTCAAGCGACGAAGACGAGTTGCGGCAGACATTCCACCTGCAACTCCACCGACGATGACGATTTTCATTGAGTAACCAGAGGTAATCCAGCTGCGTTCCATGCACCAATTCCGCCATCGAGATCAAAGAGGGATGTAAAGCCAGCATCAGCCATTGCAGCCGTTGCGATTCCTGATCGACGTCCGCTGTGACAGTACACGGCATATGTAACCGACTTATCGAGTTTCGCTATTTCACTATCGAATTGCATGCCTTCGACATCAATATTTATTGCACCTTGAATATGTCCCGTCATGTACTCACCGGCTGTGCGTACATCTATTGTGACCACGCCAGCTTCTTGAGTCTTCGCGGAAAAGTCGGCTGCACCGACCTTTGAATTTGTACCACTAGTTGAACCGCAACCTGTAAGCAGAAATGCAAGGGCGGCAATTGAACCTATAACTTTGATATTTCTTTTCATTTTTATCTCCTATGCCAAACTTAGAAAGAGCTTCTGCAATTTTGCAGTTACAGCAGCGCTATTGGATTTATCCTCTTCAAGACATTCTTTGAGGCTTGCTGAAATTAAGGTAAAGGCAGCGGTGTTGATGGCCTTACCAACGGCTGCCATCTGCGTGACGATATCTTCACAAGTGCGTCCTTCTTCGAGCATACGTACGACAGCTCCCATTTGGCCATGTGCACGTTTCATGCGACGTGCAATTGCTTCTAACTGTTCTTGATCTTCTAGAATATGAGTAACTGCATGTGCCTGATCTTTAGCTGCCATTAGTGATGCCCCTTCATAATCATTTTCACCATTCGAATATTTATTGCAACGAACCTAAAGAGTTGAAAGATTAGATTTTTTCTAGCTTTCAAAGTCTTCTCTGTTGGAAGCGGAGCCTTATTGATGCTCTCGTCTGCGCTATTCATTTCTATCTCCTATTCCGGAATCAAAAACCATAGAGGACGGGCTTTAGCTTTATAGATAAACATGTAGTGCAACATCGCTTTGATCCAATGTGCTGCAAGACCGATTTCTCCAAATGTGTCTTGCAAACTTCTACCTGAACCAGGGAAGCGTTGATAGTCAGGAACAACGGGATACATCGTCATAGCAGCAGCGCTGCCTTGTCGCATTCCTGATCCAGCCGAAGCAATACATGCAGCGCCCATATTGGCCATAGATGCAATATGAGCAGGAGCCGATGTCCCCTTCTTTATTCGATCTGCAATTGTGAGTGCTGCCGTTTTACCCATAACACCTGAAGGCATTCCAGTTCGTGGGGGAGAAGGGGCAATCACAGTTCCAGTTGCACTTTTGCGAGGCTGAGAAATTTGATGTGGTGGTGCAAAAGCGATTCCCACACCAAAAATATTTGGATACAACGGAGATTGGTATGTACTTGGCCAATCTTCGGCACGCCAATCAGCGAACTCTTTTGGCGTGTAGTTTGCATCGACTTTCATAAAACCACTGGGTGCAAATAGCTTTTCGGAAATATCGCCACCTTGCGCATCAAATGCACTCAGGCCAACACCCCTAAATGGTGGCAAGAGCATTGCAAAATCGAAATCTAATGTGCGCTTTACGCCATCGAGTTGCTCGTAATGAATAACTCCAGGCTCAATTTTCTCAACATGTGACTCGAGGATCGCATGAACTCCACGTTCACGAAAGAGGGACTCTGTCCATAATTTACTTGTAGTCTCAAACCCACTCTGACTAAAAGTCATTCCTCCAACACCAAAATCACCAAGTTCGTATTCGTTGGTGAGATACACAATCTTTGCTAAATCGCGAACACCGGCTGCGCGAAGTTCGTGTTCAACATTGAAGGTGTATTCAAATGCTGCGCCTTCGCATGTACATGTTCCATGCCCAACACCGATAACTAAAGTTTGTGGAGTACCCGCTTTGAGTTTTGCAATAACCTCAGCCAATTTGTGAGCAGCTTCAACTGCATGTGAAGGAGTACAAACCGAGACTGTGTGACCATCGGGGCCAAGTCCAGGAGTTGCAGCAAAGTTGAGCTTTGGTCCAGTTGCATTGATGAGATAGTCATAGGGGATCTTCGCTTTTTCACCAGCACGAGTTGGATCTGTGTATGAAATTTCAACATATGACTTGGTTGCGCTATCTCCTTCAGGATGAATTGCAACACCTAATGCTTGGTGATACACAATTCCCTTACGTTTATAAATAGGGGCCAACGGAAATACCACTTGGTCAGCGCTCATCTTTCCAACGCCTACCCAGATATTTGAAGGGATCCAATTCCAATTTGAATTAGGAGTAACGACAACAACCTCATCGTTTTTTGAGAGCATGCGACGCAAGTGAAGCGCTGCTGTATGCCCTGAGATTCCTGCACCTAAAATAACTACTGTAGCCATACCCCCTAGGGTATAAAGATGAACGAGATTTGTCCACACGTGTTGCAAATAAGCGCGACACGCGCTCGCGATGTCAGTGCCTTGAGCTACCTTTCGAACAGGTGTTCGGATACTATTTACCCGTACAACCAGAGCGGTTCCATCCTCCGCCCACAGGCTTTGCAAAAAGCCACAGGGCCGTCGATGGGTCTCCGTACCTTCTGGGCCAGACCCAAACGTCATATGACGTTCTATCGAAAGGAAAGTAAGTGGCTACTGAAAAAAGTAATAAAGCTAACGA
>CAIOIJ010000010.1 GCA_903858325.1 uncultured Actinomycetes bacterium | reverse complement strand
TCCAATTAGTCTTCATATCTGTGATACTTGTTAAATCATTGAGTGATGGAAGTGAATCTCTCTGTGTATATACAAATGCGGCAACAACTAAAGTCAGAATGCCACGAAAGAAATCCATGGCAACAATAATCTTTCGCCGATCCACTCGGTCAGTAATAACGCCTGCTGGAAGAGAAAAAATAAGCCAAGGGAGCCGGGATGCAACTGCGGCCAAAGCAATCAGAAAGGGTGAGCGAGTGATCGCGGATGCAAGCCAAGGGTATGCAACAGTGGAAATACCATCGCCCAGATTTGAAATAGCGGTGGCGCTCCAAAGTTTCCAATATGAACTTCCGAGCTTTTTTCTCATCGCTACCCCCAATCCGTATGTATACCCTAAGGTTTTCGCATGAGTAAACATACGACCGTTGATGCCGATTTCTTGGCGCTTCCACTTGAAGCAACATCTAATGCTGCAATTGAATCTGCACAATCACTGGGTGCATCACATGTAGATGTTCGAATCGAAAAAACTCGAACCGGGTTACTTCAATTACGCGATGCTAAGCCAGAGTCACAAAGTGATGATTCGGTTATGGGCTTAGGTGTTCGCGTTATCGTCAATGGTGCATGGGGCTTTGCATCCTCACCATCTATTTCGGTAGCAAAAGCTCACGAACTCGCATCCATCGCGGTAGCAATGGCGAAGACAAGTAAGCCGCTTGCAACAGAGGAAGTGGCACTCGCTCCCGAACCTATTTATGCCAAGAAGCAATGGGTCTCTAGTTATGAAGTAGATCCATTTGAAATCTCTGATGCTGAAAAATTGGAACGCCTTGCAACACTGAGTAGCAAATTACTTGCTTCAAAATCTGTCAATCATGCAAGCGCATACACGATGTATGTAAAAGAGCAGAAGCACTATGCAGATTCACTTGGTACAAGTACTACACAACAAAGAGTTCGAGTTCATACTCAAATTGAAGGAATCTCTGTTGGCGATCATGGCTTTGAATCCATGCGCACGTTAGCCCAACCTGCAGGTTTTGGGTGGGAATGGATGAGCAATAACGTTTACGACTGGGATGCCGAAATTGATGAACTTCCAACTTTGCTTGCAGAAAAAGTTGCAGCACCATCAGTTGTTCCGGGAAAGTACGACTTACTTATTCATCCTTCTAATCTTTTTCTAACTATTCATGAATCTATAGGTCATGCAACAGAGCTCGATCGAGCAATCGGTTATGAAGCTAACTATGCAGGTACTTCATTTGCCACCGTTGATAACCTCAACAAATTGCAATACGGATCAGCCAAGATGCACGTCACTGGTGATCGAAATACCGAACATGGTTTGAGCACAGTGGGCTGGGATGACGAAGGCGTTGCCGCCCAGCGTTGGGACATTATCAAAGATGGCGTACTAGTGGGCTACCAGACAGATCGTCGTATTGCAGCCCGTGTAAACCAAGAACGCAGCTTTGGTTGTGCTTTTGCAGATTCGCCTTCGCATGTACCAATTCAACGAATGCCCAATGTTTCGTTGCAACCAGATCCACAAGGACCAACTCTTGAAGCGATGATCTCTTCTATGGAAGATGGCATCTACATTCGCGGTGACAAATCGTGGTCTATCGATATGCAACGCTATAACTTTCAATTCACTGGACAGCAATTCCATAGAGTCAAGAATGGAAAAATTGTTGGTCAAGTAAAAGATATGGCGTATCAAGCAACTACTACTGATTTCTGGCGTTCAATGAAAGTTATTGGCGGTCCTTCCACCTACGTATTAGGTGGTGCATTCAATTGTGGAAAAGGCCAGCCGGGACAAGTTGCACCAGTAAGTCACGGGTGCCCCGCAGCGATATTTGAAAAAGTGAATGTTCTCAATACGGTAGAGGAGGCAGGCGAATGATTTCTGCACAAGATTTGATCGAGCGAATTACTACTACTGCCACTTGCGATGATTGCATTGTTATTGTCACTGAAACGAGCCAAGCCAATTTGCGGTGGGCAAATAGCACGCTAACAACTAATGGCGTCATTCTTCAACGCAGCATTACAGTAATTGCATTTGTTGCAGTAGGTGGTGCGATGGCATCTGGCGCAGTAACGCGCACAGATATTGCAACTGACGAGATTGATACTGTTCTCAAAGAAGCAATTGCATCTGCGCGCTCGGCAGGAGCGGCTGATGATGTAGCTGAGATTGCTAAGAATGTTTCATTTGGTAATTGGAGCGATACACATAATCCAACAGGCCCAGATGTATTTGCAAAGGTTGCACCAGATCTAGGCGATATGTTCAAACGCTCTGTTGCAGATTCCATCGAACTCTTCGGTTATGCAGAGCACACACATAAGACAACGTGGGTTGGCTCTAAAGGTGGAATCCGCGCACGCTTTGACCAGCCAGCAGGTCGTATAGAGATGACAGGAAAATCTCATAACCGAACTCGCTCAACATATGAAGGTGTTGCAACACGCGATTTCTCAAATATTTCAATTGCATCAGTTGATGCAAAGATTCGTCAACGCCTGCAATGGCAAGCTAATAAAATTGAGATCCCCGCTGGCAAATACGACACCGTTCTCCCTGCAAATGCAGTGGGCGACTTAGTTCTTTACATGCTCTGGAGCGCTGGAGCCCGTGATGCACATGAAGGGCGTTCTGCCTTTAGTAAGAAAGGTGGCGGAAGCCGAATTGGAGACATTCTCTCCTCGCTACCGCTGAACATATATTCAGATAGCAGTTATAAAGGCTTGGAATCAATTCCTTTTGTTGCAAATGCAGCAAGTAGTTCATTGAGCTCTGTATTTGATAATGGTCAGAGCCTAAAACGAAACAATTTCATTGCAGGTGGAAAACTTAGTTCACTTGCGCAAACACAATCATCGGCAAAAATTACGTCACTTCCATACACACCAGTTGGCGATAATCTCATTGTCAGTGTTGATGGCGCATCAGGGTCGATGGAAGATCTCGTCAAAAAAGTCGATGACGGCCTACTTCTAACAACAATGTGGTACATCCGCGAAGTAGATCCAAGTTCGCTCCTACTTACTGGGCTCACTCGCGATGGTGTTTATCGCGTCAAGGGTGGTGAAGTAGTTGGAGCAGTCAACAACTTCCGATGGAACGAGTCCCCTATCGCAATGCT
>CAIOIJ010000009.1 GCA_903858325.1 uncultured Actinomycetes bacterium | reverse complement strand
TGATGCAAGATGCGACGGTGAACTGGTTTCAAACCATCGCGTGCATCGGGCAGTGCGCGTGAGTAAATAACTGAGTATGCATATTCAAGAAAGGATTCAGACATTTCGGTTGATACATCAATATCAACAATCTTTCCTGGAAATTCTCCAGGTTTAGGTCCGATAACTTTCTTACCTTTTGCCGCTGATTTCGCGGGAGTCTTCGCAGTAGCCATGGAGGGCATTCTGCCAAGAGGAGTAGCTAAATCTTGGTACCGACAGGTGGGCGCGCCCCAACGATTGCAACACAATGGGCTGCAATCGCAATTCCTTGCGATATTGAGGCGCGAAGATCTGCTGATGCAAGGTGTTCTCTTATAAATCCTGCAGCAAATGAATCACCTGCCCCCGTTGTATCAATCATCGCAACGTGTGGAGCGCTCATTTCAATTGGAGCGCCATTTCTTTCTTGGCCGATTGCACCACGAGAGCCTTCTTTGATGATTACAAGATGTACATACTGCAGCAACTGTGAAAAGGCGGCTTTGTTATCGTTTTCATTGGAGAGGTAATGCGCTTCTTCTTCATTGAGAATGAGTGCGTACATTTTAGGTAGCCAAGAAAGAATCTCATTCTTATCGACAGAACTCATTCCGCCTACTGTTGCTGGATCAAAATAAATTGGTATCCCTGCAGCGCTAATCTTTGTAATCATTTTCAATACTTCTGGTCTTGATTTTGGATCCAAGAGTGCATAACCACTGAGGTAGACACCTTGAAAAGCTGCAAGATCTGGAAGATCACCTAAGGTCAAACCTGAATTTGCACTGGTACTTGCCAACATTGTGCGCTCACCAGTTGGATCAAGCAGAACCACAACAACCCCGGTTGTCACGCCATCGACCAAGAGCCCACCATGGTCAACTCCCGCGCTATCAAATTCGTCGCGAAGAGCATTTCCTGCAAAGTCATTTCCTAGGCGCGCTACTAAATAACTTTGTGCACCAGCGATTCGCAGCCACGATGCAACATTTCCTCCAGCGCCTCCACCATGTGTAGAAGTTGTTGCTGGAGTATCGCTACCAAAATTGATTTTGCCAGGCGCTACAGAAATCTTAGAAATGACATCGAGCATCACATCGCCGATGCAAAGAACTTTCACTTTGCTTGGACCGCTAGTGCGATATCTGCAGCAAGTGCTGAATTCGACTTTATGATTTCAATATTGACTGCGAGTGATTCACCAACGCTAGCAGTATGGAAATGTTCTAGTAAATATGGAGTAACTGCTTTACCGTGAATCCCATCTCGAGCTGCATTTGATAAGCCACTCTTCAATATTGCATCGTGACGAGCTCGATCCATCTCTTTAGCGACAGGGTTAGTAACAAGCAAGGCTGAATTTGTAGTACCAATTTGGTTGCGAGCCCTAATTACGTCGGCAATTTCTTCGGCGCTTTCAACTCTATGTTCTAGTTCGAAACCTGAGTCCGTGAGATAAAAACCAGGAAACTTATGTGTTCTAAATCCAACGAGCCCGATTGCAAGCGTTTCAAGGCGCTCGAGTGTTGCTTCAACATCGAGAATAGATTTCACGCCTGCGCATACAACCGTAATATCCAAATGCGACAGGGCGGTGAGATCTGCTGATTCATCAAAAGATTCTTGAGCGCCACGATGTACTCCGCCTAAACCACCAGTTGCAAAGACTTTGATTCCCGCAAGGGCTGCAAGATGCGCAGTTGCAGCAACTGTTGTTGCTGCGCTGGCCTTCTTAGCAATAATCATTGCAAGATCGCGACTTGAGGCTTTCGAAATATCTTCACGAGTTGCCAGTTCAACTAATTGAGTCTTGTTCAGGCCGATATGAACAATTCCATCAAGAAGGGCGATAGTTGCTGGAACTGCCCCTTTAGCTCTGATGATTTCTTCAACTTCTTGCGCAACCGCCAAATTTGAAGGGCGTGGAAGTCCGTGACTAATAATTGTTGATTCCAGCGCAACAAGAGGCAAACCTTTTTCTAGGCCTGCTCTTACTTCATCCGAATAGGAGAGCGCTTCAATAATTTTGGATTTCATAGTACAAACAATAGTGGATTGGATGAGAAGATACGCCTGTGCATTTATCGCAAATAACTCCATCGATATTTGCTTCCTTGTCATTAGATGGCGCACAGGATTTCCTTGGCATGGGGGAGAGTCCCGGCGGTCGTGAATTACTTTTCTTGATCGATGGCTTAGGTGCTGATGCAATAAAAAAATATGGTGAGTATGCACCCGCGATTTCTAGGTTGCTTTCTTTTGGAACCATTGCAACTTCATTTCCTTCCACTACTGCAACCAGTCTTGCAACGCTGACTACAGGAGAACTTCCTGGCGTTCATGGAATGTTGGGATATACAGTTCAAGTTCCACGCAGTGGTGGCCGAATTCTCAATGCGCTCAAGTGGGACGAACGTGTTGATCCAATAAATTGGCAATCAACTCCAACATTATTTGAGAAAGGTGCAGCTGCTGGAATATCTGTTTCACATGTTGCCGCCAAACGTTACGAAAATTCTGGTTTTACGCAAGCCGTATTTAGAGGCGCGCAATACCTAGGTGCAAATGTTGTTCCTGATTTGATTGCACAAACTAAAGCTGCGCTCAAACCCACACCTTCGTTTGTTTATCTCTATGTCAATGATTTAGATGTGGCCGGACATAGCGATGGAGTCGGCTCTGAAAAGTGGATTGCTGCACTTTCAATTATCGATTCATTGTATTCATCACTAATAAAAGAGTTACCTAGTAAGACTCGTATTTGGCTAACAGCAGATCATGGAATGGTGACGGCAGATAAGAAGATTGTTCTTGGCGTCGACAACCCCTTGCTTGAAGGAATATCGGTTATTGCCGGCGAACCAAGAGCGCGTCATTTATATCTAGATCCAGCCAGAGATAGCGAATCTGCGCGCAATGAAGTTGCCGTGCAATGGCGAGAATTTTTGAAAGATGACGTCCACATTTTCACAAGAGAAGAAGCCATAAGTGAGAAGTTATTTGGAGATGTAATCTCTCAAGAGTCCTTCGACCGCATGGGTGAAGTTATTGCAATTGCCCAAAATGGTGTTGTACTCATTGAGGCAGAGCGTTTAGATAAAGAAGGGGCAATGGTTGGTCATCACGGCGGTAATAGTGAAATTGAAAGTCAGGTGCCTTTACTTACAACAACTCTAAACTAAATTTATTCGTCATCCTTTTTGATTCCGAACATAATTTCATCCCAACTAGGAACTTTAGCGCGCGCAGTGATTCCATCTTTGATCGCTTCATCATCTGGCTCTTCACGAATAACAGCAAGGCGTGGTGTTTCACGAATAGGTTCGACAATCTCTTGAACTCTGACGGGATGAGGTGTTTCAGTGTGAACAAGTCCATGTTCTGGAGTTGTTCGTGCAGGTGCTTCATCACCCATCATCCAGCGGGCATTTTCATCGAGTGAATTGAGTGTGCGACGTGTGGGATCAAAATTCCATTGCGCGACTCCGCGCCCAGTTGAATTTGGATAATGGAGTTCAAGAGTCCAGGTGCCATCTTCATGGCGCCAGGTATCCCATTCCAATTGTGCACTATCAATATTTCGCGGAGCTAAGCGTGAGATAACAACACCGAGAAGCCCAACAGGTTCGCGTCCACTCTCTTTACGAATCGCAATCTGTTGCGCCTGATCAATAATGTAAACGCGCTCTTGCAAAATTGGCCCAGAGAAACGTTCAATTTTTTCCAACGAAATATTATTTTCGCGAGAAAGTGTTTCCATAGATTCGCCGGCACGCATTCTGCGTTGAATCTCTGCAATGCTAATTTTAGGTTCGTCACTTTCAGGAACCGCAGTGAGTCTCTGCGCATTTACAGTTGAACGCAAAGTGTCGCTAATACGGACTGTGAATTCTTTTCCATCAGAATCTAAAAGATTGAGGTGGAGTCCATCATCACTTCGGCCATTGATTCGTAGTTCAGTCACGGTGCTGAGGGTAACTGATGAGAGGCTTATACGTTGCGAAATGCGCCAGCGCGGCACAAAGTGATGCGAGGGTGAAGCCCAAGGGAACCCAGAATGCGGCTTCGGTTCCATTGTTATCAATAATCCAACCCGCTAAGGCACTTGCAGTAGCTCCTCCAATGGGCATACCAGCTGTGACCCATGACAAAGTTTCAGTGAGCTGCGCCGCAGGAACGGCTTTTTCAACAATTGCATATGCATTGATAATAATTGGAGCGATAGATAAGCCATTAATAAAGAGTGCGAGAGCAAGAAAGGGAATTGTTTTCACAAATAAGAATGGAACTGCTAGAAGACTCAATGCGGCTAAATTAATTATGTATCGCATGGCCGGTGCTGATTTCCACTTGATCGTTCCTGTGATGATTGCCGATATGGCACTTCCTCCAGCCCAAATTGCTAACAAGATACCTGTTTGGCCTTCTGCATTTTTGACTTGCGAAAAACTAACTACGCATAGACCCATTGAACTAAAGAATCCACCGGCGATAGCTGCAGGGATTGCAACGGCTCGCACAATCTTATTTCTCAACACAGGTGGATGAGCTTCGCCTTCAATTCGAGGTGAGGGAGGCGGCTCAGTATTTTTCTGAGCGGCAAGCGCCGGCAATCCTGTACAAAAGAAAATGAGAGCAGCAATCATTCCTGCAGCGGGATGAATAGACGTTGCGCACACGGTGGCAATCATTGGACCAAAAATAAAGACAAACTCATCGTTCAAAGATTCATAGGAGTAGGCAGTGTTGACCAGGTGATGATCAGCATTAGTTTTATTCAACACATAAAGCCAGCGAATTCGAACCATTCCTCCGGCATTAATAGTGGTGAGTTCAGCCAAAATGATTGTCAGAAACCAGGTCCAAACAGGCGTGGATGTAACAGCACAAATAATAAATATTGACATGAGAACGGTACGAAGCGGAACGATGATGGAAAGTATCTTGCGCTGTCCATATCTATCAGCTTGACGCGACCAAAAGGGCGTAGCAATCGATTTCGTAATCTCTGCAATTGCACTCAGAAGCCCAGCTAGCGCATATGAATCACTTGCAGCGACAACAACAAAAATAAGGGCTAAACCCTCCATTGATATTGGCATGCGTCCTACAAAGCCGGCAATTGAAAATTTCATTCCCCCTGGAGTTCTACAGAGGGTGGTTTTTGCCGAGAACATGTAGAGATTCTATGCGAGGCGGTAAGGTTCTGGATATGGCACAGACCCAAGAGTTGCTAGAGCTTGCACGCTCTGTTGGAAAATCAGCTGCGACATACCTCATGCAGCGTCCAGCAACCTTCGAATTAGAATCAAAATCAACGGCAATAGATATTGCAACTCAGATGGATAAAGGCAGCGAGGAATTAATAGTTTCTGCAATCCTGAAAGCTCGTCCCGACGATGGAATTATTGCTGAAGAGGGTTCCGCAAAAGAATCGAAGAGTGGAATCACTTGGGTTATTGATCCACTCGATGGAACAGTCAACTATTTATATGGTTTGCCGGGATGGAATGTCAGTATTGCCGCCAAGAACGATCATGAAACTTTAGCGGGAGTTGTTTTAGCTCCAACAATTAATTCTGTGTGGCATGCAAGTAAAGGTGGAGGCGCTTTTTTCAACGGCCATCCAATACGTTGTAATGATCCAATCGAATTAGATCGAGCCCTCATTGCAACAGGTTTTGCTTACGATGTTGCAGATCGCATTTCTCAAGTTGAACACATGGCATTGTTAGTTCCAAAGATTCGCGATATGCGTCGCAACGGGGCAGCTGCTGTTGATTTGTGTCATGTTGCTATGGGCGCACTCGATGGATTCTTTGAAGCGGGACTCAAAGAATGGGATCTCGCAGCAGGAGCACTCATCGCACATGAAGCGGGAGCACTTGTGACTACCCAAGAAGGCATCCACCCAGCCATATCCTTGGCAGCGGGCCCACACCTGCATAAAGCGCTCAGAGCTACGCTCGCGATTTAGCCGATTTACGCTCAGGGGCCATCCTGTGGCAGGATACGCAGTCTGCACGGCTCCACCGAGTCCGGGCTTTGAACCTAAATAAGTATCGATTAGAGGACGACAATGAACATTCTTGATGCCGTAGATGCTGCTTCACTGCGCAAAGACATTCCACAATTTCGCGCAGGAGATGAGCTCAAGATTCATGTTCGCGTTATCGA
>CAIOIJ010000008.1 GCA_903858325.1 uncultured Actinomycetes bacterium | reverse complement strand
CTCGAAAAAGGTTTTGGATTTATTGCATCCGAAGAAGGCGAAGATGTTTATCTCGCTGCAAGTTCACTTCCTGCAGGTGTTTCAACAGTAAAGCCTGGAACAAAACTTGAGTTCGGTGTTGCCGATGGTCGTCGTGGGCCACAAGCACTTTCAGTTGTAATCATTGATGCACCTCCTTCACTTGCCGAAAATAGTCGCGTAAATTCCGACGATCTTGCTGCAATGATTGAAGACACAATTAAGATTTTAGATAAAGTCGGAAACGGTCTTCGTCATGGTCGTCATCCCAATGCAGTTGAAGCAGAGCGCTTAGGTCGCGTACTACGCGGAATCGCAGGGCAGTTAGAAGCCTAAATACCGCTTCGTCGTGATCGGCGAATTGTGTAGCGAATTCCTGTTGTGCCAAGTACTGCACCAAATATGCATGTCCAAATCACTTTGGCATCAGCTCCTAACAAGATCGCGATAATTCCTGCGACCAACCAACAAATTGTGCCGATTGCTACTAGGGTTACAACAGAACGCAAGCGTGAAGTCGATGAAGCCATGAGAGAAGAGTAATGCGCCTTTCAGTAAACGAAGAGGGTAATTGGCGTTCTTTTCGTCATAGAAATTATCAGATTCTCTTTCCAGCAAATGCCGTATCCAATATCGGTTCATGGGCTCAACGCATTGCCCAAGATTGGCTGGTACTAGAGCTCACTCACAGCGGAACTTATTTAGGACTAGTTACTGCTTTGCAATTTGCTCCCGTATTGCTTTTTAGCTTGCATGGAGGCGCACTCGCTGATCGATTCAACAAAAGGCGTGTGCTTATTGCAACCAATATCGCGGGAGGTATTGCATCTGCAATTCTTGGAATTCTGGTCATAACAAATGTGGTTGCGCTCTGGCATGTATTTTTGTTGGCATTTGCATTAGGAGTATCAACTGCAATCGATGGTCCTGTGCGTCAAAGTTTTACTACAGAGGTTGTCGGACTTGAAGATTTACCTAATGCAGTGAGTTTGAACTCTGCCAATTTCAATGCAGGTCGCCTTGTCGGGCCAGCGGTTTCAGGTTTTCTCATCGCTGCTTTCGGTACTGGCCCATCCTTTATTTTCAATGCGCTTTCATATCTATTCGTCATTCTTGCGCTCACGCAGCTCAATGAAAAGGCATTCTTTACGACCGAGAAAAGCAAGTCGATGACAAATGTGCGTGAAGGCATTGCCTACGTGCGCGCACGCCCCGATCTTTACGTTGTAATGGCTATGGTTTTCTTTATTGCAACTTTTGGATTGAATTTTCAAATATTCAATGCACTAATGGCAACAAAAGTATTTGGTAAAGGTCCGGCTTCCTACGGCCTCCTTGGAACCTTCATTGCAATTGGTTCCCTTAGCGGCGCACTTATTTCAGCGCGACTAGAGTCATTTAGAAAAAGTCTCTTTGTTGTCAGAGCCGGAATGGTATTTTCCATTGTCGTAATAATTCTTTCTGTAATGCCTACTTATTTGGCATATGCAATGTGGTTACCAATATGCGGTTTATCTGCACTTACCACCCTCATTACTGCAAACTCGATTGTTCAAGTAAATACAGACCCCGCAATTCGAGGACGAGTCATGGGTCTTTATCTCCTTATTTTTATGGGTGGTACGCCATTTGGATCACCACTCATTGGTGTTATGGCTGAATTGATTGGCACTCGGCAAACAATTGCTGCGTGCGGTGCAATAGCCTTCCTTGCGACAACTGTGATTTATTTAAAATTCAAAGACAGAGTTGGTTTACCCGAAGATATAAGCGTTGGCGCAGTATTACAGGCCGCTGATAGCGATAAGAACAATAAGTCCGATGAGGGTTATAAGAGTAACTAAACGTCTCGTCTTGTAATTCACGCAGTAAGGCTATCAATCTTGGATGGAATCCATAAGGTTATTACGAGTGAGAAAAGAATAAGAACCGGAACCATGAGGTAGCCCCGTGAAATTCCAAGATGATCACCGAGTACTCCCAACATAAATGGTGCGATACCAATGGCCAAGCCTGCAGCGATAGAACTTCGCGCAATTGCGAGATCGGGTTTGTTATTGCTCAGAGTGATAAGTCGTACCGATGAAAGACTAAATTGTGTAGAGATTCCAAGGCCAACACCAAAGAGTGCGACAAGGGATGCAACAAGATTATGTGAACCCCAAAAAATCATAAAACTAATGAGTTGTAATGAAATTGCCGCCGCAAGTTGATGATCAACTGTAATTCTCTTGAGTAAGTTTCCTGCATACCAACGTCCAACTGCCATACCCGAACCAACTGCAACGATACAAATAGTTGAGATAGCTGCGGTAGAACCGACTCTTTCTCGCAAAAGCGCTGCAGACCAGAAAGTAATCGTGAATTCACTTGCAATGCTGCAAAAGAAACCAAAGAAGGCAAACCAATAGTGTGCTGGCAGTTTCCCGCGTTGAGGGCCATCTTCATGTGGAATATGAGCTTGCGCATTTTTATCTCGTGATAATAAAAATGTTGCGAGTGCGATAGGAAGTGGAACAAGAAGACCAAATCTCCAGCTCAATGTTGTTCCCGCAAGTAGCCCAACAATGAGAGTTCCAAATACATAACCGGCAGAGCCAATGGCATTTGTTTGTGGGATTGCAATAGCTGCGGCGCTCTTATAGTGCTGCGCAAGAATTGTGACGATATTGCTGATAATTGTTGAGGTACCCAAGCCAGTAAGAAAAGCGGCAGGTAATGTAAATCCAATTCCGGGGCCCAGCACAAACATCAAGACACCAATTGAAAATATATTTACGCCGATCCAAGAAGTTTTTACTCTTCCATATCGATGCACCAAATGTGGCACAGTAAAACCAGCAACGATTGCCGCAATTCCCATTGCTGTTCCGTGAAGTCCTGCGACAGTAAGGGAAGTTCCTTGATCAGAACGTAAGAGTGGCTGTGCGGGACCGAAGCCACCTAGAAAATAATTGATGACAATAGATTGCGCCCCAACGGTCCAAAATACTTTGTCCCGCTTGAACTTGAGAGGCATCTGGTGATTAGAGAGCAGCTACGACAAAATCAATTGATGCAGTAAGGGCATCAATATCACTTGGCTCGACAGCAGGGAACATTCCGATACGTAATTGGTTTTTCCCTAGCTTGCGATAAGGCTCTGTATCAACAATTCCATTTGCACGAAGTGCTGCAGCCACCTTTGTTGCATCAATTGCATCATCAAAGTTGATTGTTCCAACAACATTAGAACGCATAGCTGGATCAGTCACAAATGGCGTTGTGTAGGCAGTCTTTTCAGCCCATGTATAAAGCTTTGATGATGATTGCGCACTTCGTCCTGCAGCAAATGAAAGTCCGCCATTGCTATTCATCCATTCAATCTGTTCTGCAAGAAGAATGAGTGTGGCAAGTGCTGGAGTGTTATATGTCTGATCAAGGCGTGAATTTTCAATTGCGATTCCAAGATCAAAAAATGCTGGAACCCATCGCTTATCAGCTTTGATTTTTTCAGCGCGTGCAATTGCCGCAGGGCTCATTACTGCAATCCAAAGCCCACCATCTGATGCAAATGATTTTTGTGGAGCGAAATAATAGGTATCGCACTGGTTCATATCAACTGCAAGTCCACCAGCAGCACTTGTTGCGTCAACTAGAACAAGGGCACCATCAGTACCAGCTGGGCGAATAATTGGCATGGAAACACCAGTACTAGTTTCATTATGTGTAAGGGCGTAAACATCAATGCCTGCTTCAGCAATTGCAACTGGGTGAGTACCTGGCTCTGACTTTATAACTGTTGGATCGCCAAGAAATGGAGCTTCAGCAGAAGCTGCTGCAAACTTAGAAGAAAATTCACCGAAAACTAAATGCTGTGAACGATTTTCAATCAAACCAAATGTTGCGATATCCCAAAATGCAGTGGAGCCACCGTTACCAAGCACAACTTCATAGCCATCAGGAAGTGTGAAAAGTGAAGTTAAGCCTTCGCGAACGCGGTGCACAACATTCTTCACAGGTTTTTGTCTGTGTGATGTTCCAAGTATTGATGCACCACTTTGACTCAATGCATTGAGTGCTTCTGGGCGAATCTTGGAAGGACCGCAACCGAAACGGCCATCTTTTGGTTTGATGTTATCTGGGATCTTTATATCGTTGCTCACCGGCTTAGCCTAAGGGTAGTAACGAGTGATTACCCAATCAGCAGAAGTGTTATCCCGCTCATATCGCAATCTGTCATGCAATCGGGAATATCTGCCTTGCCAGAATTCAATTGAAATAGGTGTTACTCGATATCCACCCAATGTGGTGGGACTGGAACTACCGTTCCCTCGGGCCATTTTTGCGAAGCACCTGCATATCGTTGTTCTAATTCTTCACGAGATGACAGTGGTGACGACTGGTGACTAGCCCATGCACCAATCTGACTCGACCATGGTCTCGTTGCAAAATAGTCAGCGGATTCTTGAGCGCTTACTTTTTCTGTAATTCCACTAATTGCAATTTGTCGCTCCATTGCAAACCAAGGAAACAAGAGCGTTACTTGTTCATTGAGTTCAATTGCACGAGCTTTTCGTGAAGAATAATTAGTGAAGAATGTAAATCCACCTTCTGAAATATCTTTGAGTAATACAGTTCTAGTGCTGATCTCATTGTTATCACCCAAAGTAGAAAGCACCATTGCATTTGCTTCAACAATTGCGGGAACCGATGCAGCCTCTGCCAGCCATTGTGAAAAAGCTACAAAGGGATTATCGGGAAGTGACTCCAAACCCGCCTCGCCGTACGAACGACGCATAGCCCTGATGGCATCTCGATCCAAGGGGTTTTCTTCCATGGATGTATCTAACGTCACTTTTGCCTTCGCGTCATCTCCAATTTGAGGTGGTTAGCAGTACCCCATAAATAGGTGCAGAATTAGGTTCATAATTTCAAATAAAGGAGCACAGCGTGTCTGAAGATTTCAAGCCAGGTCTAGAAGGTGTCATTGCTTTCGAATCAGAAATCGCTGAGCCGGATAAAGAAGGTAGCGCGCTTCGCTATCGCGGCGTTGATATTGATGACTTAGTCGGACGCGTTTCATTTGGAAATGTATGGGGACTTCTTGTCGATGACGAATTCAATCCGGGACTTCCAAATGCAGAAAAATTTCCACTCCCAGTTCACTCAGGTGATGTTCGCGTAGATGTGCAAGCAGCGATTTCAATGCTCGCACCAGCGTGGGGATTCAAACCACTGTTAGATATTGATGATGCAGAAGCACGCAGCAACTTAGCGCGCGCATCAGTTATGGTTCTTTCATATTTAGCGCAAGCTGCTCGTGGAGTATCTGCTCCACCTGTTCCTGAATCAGAAATTGATAAGGCTCACACCGTTGTAGAACGAATGATGATTCGTTGGCGCGGAGAACCCGATCCATTACATGTCCGTGCAATCGATGCTTACTTTGTCTCTGCTGCAGAACACGGAATGAATGCATCAACATTTACCGCTCGCGTTATTGCATCAACTGGTGCAGATGTTGCAGCTGCGTTATCAGGTGCAATTGGGGCAATGTCTGGTCCACTTCACGGTGGCGCACCATCGCGTGTATTACACATGATCGATGAGGTCGAAAAATCAGGCGATGCAACTGCATATGTAAAAGGTTTACTAGATCGTAAAGAGCGTTTGATGGGATTTGGACACCGTGTATATCGCGCAGAAGATCCTCGTGCTCGTACTTTGCGTCGCACTGCTAAGGAACTCAATGCACCACGTTATGCAGTAGCAGAAGCACTCGAAAAGGCTGCTTTGAAAGAACTTCACGAGCGTCAACCAGATCGAGTTCTAGAGACAAATGTTGAGTTTTGGGCCGCAATTATTTTGGACTTTGCACAAGTTCCATCTCACCTATTTACTTCAATGTTTACTGCAGCACGCACAGCAGGTTGGTCGGCACATATCTTGGAGCAAAAGCGCACAGGTCGCTTGATTCGCCCATCTGCTCGCTACGTTGGTAAACAACCACGCAAGCCAGAAGAGGTAAAGGGCTGGGATGGCACAGTGGAGCAGCTTCATAGCTAATTTCTAAAGTGCTATATCTGATTCGTAATGATTGAATCAGCCATGGTTAAAGCAGCGCGCAGCATTCTCTGGTTTCGTAGAGATCTGCGTCTTTCTGATAATCCTGCACTGCTTGCGGCAATCGATGCTGGTACTGAAATTGTCCCAGTCTTTATCTTGGATAAGTCGCTCATAAAAACAGCTGGCAGTAAACGCTTGGCATATTTAGGGCAGTCTTTACGCGCATTAGATGAATCACTTGATGGCGCGCTTCATGTTATCAGCGGTAATTACATTGCTGTTCTCAAAGAACTAATGCAGAAATACAACGCCACATCAGTACATGTTTGCGCCGAGTACGAACCATATGGGGCAGCGCGCGATCAGAAATGTGAAGATGCAGGAATTCCACTTGTTCGTAGCGGAAGCCCATATGCAGTTGCACCAGGGCGAGTTCGCAAACCAAGTGATGGAACCCCATATCGCGTTTACACACCTTTCTATAAAGCCTGGTGTGCGCATGGGTGGCGTGCACCTGCAGTCACGCCAAAAGTTATTCCTTCGATAAAGCCAGAAGGTTTTGGTCGAGAATTTCCCGAATGGACATTGCCAGAAGGAACTCAACTTACTGAAGCAGGCGAAAAAGCTGCACTCAAGCGATTCAAATATTTTCAAGCAAATGCCCTCGATAGTTATGACGAAGATCGAAATTTTTCGGCAATTGATGGAACAAGTAAGTTGAGTGCGCACTTGAAATGGGGAGAAATTCACCCAAGAACATTGTTAGCGCAACTAGGTGAGAGTAAAGCGCATGATGTTTTCCGCAAAGAGATTGCCTGGCGTGAATTCTATGCCGATGTACTTTTTCATAATCCTCACACTGAACACGATTACTATGCCCCGAAATTTGCACAGATGCGTTATGACAAACCAGAGGAAAAATTTGTCGCTTGGTGTGAAGGAAGAACTGGCTATCCATTCGTTGATGCCGCAATGCGCCAAATGCTTCATGAAGGTTGGATGCACAATAGAACACGCATGGTTGTTGCCTCATTCCTAGTAAAAGACTTACATATCGAATGGCAACATGGCGCGAACTTTTTCATGGAGCACCTCGTTGATTTTGACGTGGCCTCAAATTCACATGGCTGGCAATGGACAGCAGGATGTGGAACTGATGCATCTCCGTATTACCGAATCTTCAATCCAATCGAGCAAGGTAAGCGCTTCGATGCTAATGGTGATTACATTCGAAAATATGTTCCAGAGCTGGCCCACCTGTCTGCAGATGAAATTCATGAGCCATGGTTGGCGGCACAAGGATATGCGCAAGGTTACGCGGTAAGAATTGTTGATCATGCAACAGAGCGTCTTGAATCACTTGCGCGATTACAAGAAATAAAATCTACTTAGCCCGCAAAGACTCCAATTTTTTCACGCTTCGCTTGATACATAGCGAGGTCTGCTTTGCGCAAAAGATCCTGCGAACCATCATTTGTTATATGGCCAATGCTTACTCCAATTGAGATGCTCTGACCTCTAATAAGGAATGGATAACTCAGAGTTGCATGGAGAGCAAGTGCAACCTCCATAGTATGTTCGTAACTTCCCGAAAGTATTACTCCAAACTCATCGCCTCCTAGGCGCGCTAGGAGTGCATCGCTGGGGAGTGAACGACTAAATCTTCCCGCCACTTGTTGCAGAATTAAATCTCCGATTTCATGTCCGTAACTATCATTTATTGGCTTGAAACCATCGAGGTCGAGCAATAAGAGTGCGCCATCCTTATCGGCAAATAGAGCTAATTCACTGATGAGTTTTCGACGATTAGGTAAGCCAGTGAGATCATCAGTGCGCGCGAGAATTCGCTCTTCTCCGATATTGCGTGCTTCTCGCAAAGCGATAGACATTCGAAAAAAAGCCAACATCAGAGTTGCGATCGTTGGAATCAAAATAAATGTAGGGAAATAACCAGGGTTGAGTGCAATAACTGCAAGCAGGGTTGCGCTGAGGAAGACCGAAAGAGTGAGCAAGATAGGATTAATATTCTTTTGAGAATCAATTACCTCACTCTTGTGCCATAAAGATTCGGCGATAAGGGCAAGTGCAATCAACCAACCGTTATCGAGAATCGTTCCAAAACGGTAGCTTCCGTTGACGCTTTGCCATAAAAAAATGAAATCAGAGAATCCGAATATCAATATTCCTGCAGCAAGAAGGGCAGATCTAACTCCCCGAATATGGGTGAGGAATGCGGCACTAGTGACAGCTAGCAAAATCAAATCTGCAATCGGAAAGCAAATTGCGAAGAAGGTTGATACTAAATCTTCATTGAAGTGAGGGAGCACGGGCTTGATAAGAAATGCAGTTGCCAATGAACTCAGGCCTAAGCCAATAATTGAGGTATCAACGATTTCAAGAAAAGATAATTTCTTGACAAGACCAGCCATTCTTGGCAATCCAATAAAGGCAAAAGGATAAAAAAGAAGATAGAAAGTATTGGCAATGAGAAAGGCATGGGCGGAGATGGCGTAGAAAGTTGAGATACTTGAAATAAGCGAACCTATTCCCCACATACCAAATGCGAGAGAAATACAAATAGTTGTTACTGTATTAAACCCATTCGCATTCTTATAAATTTCTACAATCAGGAGTAGAACTACTCCGTTATATAGA
This sequence comes from uncultured Actinomycetes bacterium, assembly GCA_903858325.1. Taxonomy (GTDB): domain Bacteria; phylum Actinomycetota; class Actinomycetes; order Nanopelagicales; family Nanopelagicaceae; genus Planktophila. The sequence continues at coordinate 2,015 of CAIOIJ010000008.1, read as the reverse complement.
AAGACTTCATTGAAGATGAAAACATCATTGAAGATTTGCCCAAGAAAAAGATGAAGAAGTATGAGGATAGGTAAAGAGAGCCGAAGTAGTTTTTGCTCTCTCACCTAGCCCAGTAAATTACGCTTTCTCACCGCAAAGAATAGGGACACCCTTAGAGATTAGTAACCCTTGCTACAAATCAACTGAGTCATTGCAAGGCCATCTTTGACATCGCGCTGAGCATTTGTGTATTGAGCAAGTGCTTGTCCGCGATAAGTCTGTTGGCGAGTAAGTGCACGCTGGTAGGTAGTTGAACCTGAACCTGCAATTGCTTTCTCCCACGCCTTAATAGCTTCTTTCCACTTATCAATTGTTGCTTTGTTCTTTGCAAGATTTGCTGCATCTGCTTGTACAAGTGCAAGTGCTGCTTTCGCTTTATCTAATTCAACTTGATATTTTGGAATATCGAGTGCTGCATCTGACATTGATTTCTGTGTTGCTGCAATTTCTACATCGAGTTGCGCAACTGTTGTATCGGTAGATGTCTTGATCTTTGGAAGGTTTGCAAGCGCCTTTGTGTAAGAGTTAGCAGTAGTAAGACAATCACTAGATAACCAAGTCAACTTTGAATTCTTGACAGTTGGATTCTTAGCGCACTTGTATGTGCCATTGCTTGTCTTTGATGTTGCACCTGACTTAGTACAAGGAACACCGTTGCTGATCTTTGCGGCAGCACTTGCAGGAACTGCAGTTACTACGCCAGCTATAAGTAGACCGGCAATTGACGAAATAGCAATCTTGCGAAACATGTAAAACCTCCATTGAGTATGCGCCAATCGTAGCCGCGCCTTCCTGAGAATTGCGGGAGAAACTTGGCTATCGCACTATGAAATTTGTGTGAATTAGGGATCTAGCGCCTTTGTCTGGCTCGAATATTGATTCCCAATTTCCTCACTATAGGACGTGGAAAGAATCGAGCGAATGTACTCAGTAACAAGTATTGCCATCCAGGAACAGATATTGCATTGCCTGCTTGGCTATCACTCCATGCTTTCTTTACTACAGCATCTGAATTGAGCCACATAAATTCTGGAAGTGCTGACATTTTCATTTTTCCACGTTGATGAAATTCGGTATGAGTAAAACCTGGGCATAGCGCCATCACTTTAATATTTGTTGCAGCTAATTCAGTATGAATTGATTCAGAGAGCACGGTCAAATATGACTTTGATGCGCTGTAAGTGCCACCGGCAATCCAACTTGCAACGGATGAAACATTGATAATTGTTCCTGAATTACGTTCTTTCATTGCAGGTAGAACTACATGCATACAGCGCATTGGTGCACGTACTAGGACATTGAGCAAGTCTTCTTCTGCTTCTAAAGAACTTGTAGTGAAAGCAAATTTGATACCAAAACCAGCATTATTGACTAATACTTCAATCTCATTTTCGGCCAAGTATTTTTCGACAGTTGCACAGCCAGAATCTGTTGCGAGATCTGCTTGAATAATTGCGGTTTCAATCAAGTAATTCTTTTTCAGAAATTCGCTACGTTCGTTTAGTCGTTCTAGGTCACGAGCAACAAGTGCCACATTGAACCCTTGTGCAGCTAGTAATCGCGTAAAACTTTCACCAATGCCAGCTGTTGCCCCAGTTACGAGCGCCCATTTCTTCATGGCGCTACTTTAGCCAATACGAAGTTCTCCGACAGCCCCGGCAGGTACAAAAGGTTTATTAGGTTGTATCAATGGGATTGGAACGTATTTTTCTTTTTGAGAAGGACGAATGTCGCGCTCTCCTTTATTTGGCCACATAGAAAAAGCACGTTCTGCTTGAGCCGTAATTGTTAGCGAAGGATTGACACCAAGGTTTGCAGTAATTGTTGAACCATCGACAACATGCAATGTTGGATAGTGCCAAGCTCGGTGATAGGGATCAATTACCCCATCGCATTCATTAGCACCGATAACACAACCGCCGACAAAGTGCGCCGTAAATGGCGCACCGATGAGATCGCCAACTGTTCCGCCAGCG
>CAIOIJ010000007.1 GCA_903858325.1 uncultured Actinomycetes bacterium | reverse complement strand
GATGACTCATCATTTATCACAGCATCTAACTTCTTGGTAGACGGTGGTATTTCTGGAGCGTATGTAACTCCACTTGATATGTAATTTAAGTAATTAGATCCGCTTAATCGGCGCGGTTGCGATGCGATCAAGAAATTGATCGACTAAATCGTAACCGCGCTGATTGCTTTGCTCTTCAATTTCTTTTGTTTGCGCGCGTAGTTCTTTCACATCAACACCCTCAGATTCAACTTCGGCGCATCCACCTTCCATTTCCAGCCACAAATCCAGAACATGTGCGTCAATTTCTGGATGAAATTGCAAACCTAACGTACGCCCAAATGAAAAGGCTTGAGGACATAAATCGTTCTCTGCAATCAAAGTTGCATCTGGCGGTAGCGTGAAGCGATCCCAGTGATATTGAAACCATGGACCATTTGGAATAAGTGCCACATCTTTACTTTCGATGTCATACCAACCAAGTTCGGCGCGTGGAGATCGTGAAACTGTACCCCCCAAAACGCGTGACATCAGTTGTCCGCCAAAACAAATTCCGAGTACAGGAATCCCAGCGTTGTGTACTTCTTTCATTTTTTCTAACTCTGGTAATAACCAATTGCCAACAACGTCATCTCCATAGGCTGCATAGGGCGCACCCATGACGACTACAACGTCAAAGGACTTTAAGTCCGGCCACTGCACCGTGACATTTGGACTCTTTTGATTTTCCTTATCAACGATTACAAATCTACTTATTTCATATCCACGAGCTTTGAATTGGTGCCAAATTGGACCACCTTCACTGACGTGGTCGTGTTCGATAAAGATTACGCGTTTACTCATTTTTGAATGCGAATTGGCTCTTGTCCACGAGCAATGAGGCGCTCAAAGTGATGTTCACGTTTTTCATTAAATCGATTTGATTCATCAGTAGTTTTTGTTAGAAATGCATTGAGTTCGTCGCGGGCAACCAAGCCGTCACCGGATAGATCATTTCTTTCAAAGATTTCCCATGCACGAAGTACTGGCGCAATAACTTCTTCAAGGTGTTGCTGCATGTCATAAATTCCTGCCAGAGCAATCTGCACAGCTTTACGTCCGAATCCAGGCATGTTCGCACCGGGCATATCAAAATTCGTTACTACATCTGTTATCGCACGCATGGCTGCATTTGGTTCTAGATCTAGAGCAGCTTTAAGAGTGTTTCGGTAAAAAATCATGTGTAAATTTTCGTCAAGAGCAATTCGCTGCATCATGCCTTCTGCAATTGGATCATCAGAAATTTTTCCAGTATTACGGTGAGAAATTCGAGTCGCTAATTCTTGAAAGGAAACGTAGGCGATTGTGTGCAACATGTCATTTTCATATGGCGTCTGATAACCCAAAGACATGTGTGCCATACGTAAATCTTCTAATTCGTAAGGATCAACACCGCGCGTTGCCATGAGGTAATCGCGAATAACAATTGAATGACGACCTTCTTCAGCGGTCCAACGTTCTATCCAATTACCCCACGCACCATCCCTGCCCATCGAGAGGGTTATTTCGGAGTGATAGCTCGGCAAGTTATCTTCAGTTAATAAATTCAGAATAAGAGAATCTTGCGCAACTGAACTTAGGCGAGAATCTTTTGCTTCCCACGCATCACCATTGAGTGGACCCGCAAAATCGCGACCTTCACTCCAAGGGACATATTCGTGTGGGTACCAATTTTTTTGAATTGCCAGATGTCGCTCAAGTTC
>CAIOIJ010000006.1 GCA_903858325.1 uncultured Actinomycetes bacterium | reverse complement strand
TCAGCTCTCATTTGAAATGGGAGTCTCTTGGTATGGAGCAATTCTTCTAGGTGTTATCACTGCTGTCACAGGCGGTCTACTTCGCGATGTTCTCTGCCAACTAGAACCTGTTCTCTTGCACCGCGAAACAATTGGTACTTCCGCGCTTATGGGGGCTATTACTTTCGTAGGAATTCATCAGATTGAACTCTCGCAAAATTTTGCTGCGATTGCGGGGGGAGCGGTCGTTATTTTGACCCGTGTAATATCAATTCAATTTGATTTACATCTGCCTAAGTTCAAGTAGAGAAATAAATTTTCTTATATCCTTTAGGACATACAGGTTGGATAGCCGAGATTTTTTTAGTCAATAATCCTTTCTTACATGTAAAAACAATTTTGCTAGGAGCAGGGTTATAAACTCTAAAATGTGGTGTGCTGTAGTGAAAGCCAAAGGCTCGCACTAAAAGTGCACCATCAACAATTTTGGCACTTGTCGTTGCAATCTGTGGCCCCTCATTTTCATCAGTAATTTGAATCTCAATTCTTGGGGCTTGAGTAATTCCATTATTGGGAAATGCGCAATTGAGCCATTTCGCTGGTACATCCGCTTCATAATTGCCGCGAATGATCTGGTTCTCGGGGGTTAGATGAGGCGCAGTGATTAACCAAACCAAATCTCCGGCTCTTCCAAGAATGGTCCCGCGGGTACTTTTTAGATCTCCAGCGGCATAAATAATGGGCGTAGCAAAACCATTGGAAAAAGTAATAGGAAAACCAGTACTTGCGCATTCGGCATGCCATTGCGCTTTCTTACGTGGAATAGCATCAAAGTGTTGAAAGTTTGCTTCGATTTTTCGGTCGGCAGTTGTAGCGGTTACTTCTCTCCAGGGCCGACCTTTGGCGTTATCCGACATAATCCGTGCATCGCTAAACGCTGTTACTCCATATTGCGTAACTGGAAGCGCACTAAATTTTATGGATGTTCCTCCTGGGATCGCTTGTGTCACCAGAGAATAATCTGTCGCGAAACCGCTGACAGAGAAAATCTGCAACCAACTCGTGCGAAGATTGACGAAGTATCGATCAGTCTTGGATTCTTTGCCTTGTGGCCTAATGGTTACTGAAATTCCTGGCTCTGAAACAATTTGTCCAATAACATCAAAGCGTGCCTTTGTTCGAATAAATACTCCGTATTCAAAATTCTCGACAGGGCCACTCTGCGATTCGATTGCCGCGCTCCAGATGAATCCTCGCGAGGAAGATACATTCGCATTACGGTTTGAATAATCAATTACTTCCTTTGTCACAAAGGAAGTTTTACTACCATTCGAATGTTCTATGCCTGCATCTTCTATGCAATCAAGCATCAGTGCATCAACGCATGGTTGAAGTGGCCTAAATTGTTCAACATTGATATCTATAAAATTATTGGAATCAGCGGCATTGACCGAGGCTGTGTTCGTAAGGAGTAGCGTGAAAATCGAAACAGCTACGAAATAGCTACGAATATCTCTTTTCACTCTGGAATCATATCCGCTGACTTTTTCAATCCAACTAACGTCACGTAGCCAGTTGTGAAGGATTCTCGTATGCGTGATTCCAGGGTGGCCTTAGTTCTTCCCAGAAATAGGTCTCAAACATTGGGCGAGTCCAAGGAATTTCTTAGATTTCTAGCTATTTTTCTCTCAAAATTTCGTGGAGGAGAGCCACATGGAAAAACAATTCAAACATATAAGCCATAAATTTATAGACTCGCTCAGCGATGGTGTCTTCTCTATCGCGCTAACACTTTTAGGTTTGAATGTTGTAGAACTCGTTCCTGAGATATCTAAAAGTGAAGATTTCAATGGCGCAATTCTTGATAACTGGCCAACTCTATTTTCATATTTGTTGGGTTTTGTCGTTCTGTTTTCTACTTGGTATCAATATCACGTAACTAGCCAATACACCGAAGGCACAAATGCTTGGATTGTTTGGCAACACGGATTAGCCATGGCTTGGGTTGCATTGATGCCATTTGGTGTTGCGTTGCTTGCTCAAAACCTTGATACACCAAATCGCAAGTGGGGAGTTTTCTATTTTGGAATTTGTTTATTCGGCAATTACTGGACAACCATGATCTTGGCTGCCTTCACAAAGTTCCAATGGCCAGTAACATGGACAGAAGATCTTCCAACCACTCCTGAAATTTTTAGAAAAGCTGCACCATTCTTCATGGCCACAACAGCTATTCTCGGACTAATCCTCGTAGCGCTCTCGCTGGTATATCCATGGGCTGCGTTGATTGGATACGGTCTATATGTATCATCGAATGTGGCGCCAGTGAGAACGCTAAATAGAATGAAACCTCGAATGGAAAAAATGCTCGCGTCAAAATAAATGCTCTACGAGGGCTGCAAATAGTGCTTCATTGACAGGTCGGTCGTAGGTTCAACTCTGCTCTATGCACGTACACTTCATTTCGTGCTTGAGACTTATAGATCGCTCTTGAGAATTCCAGGAGCAATTCGAATTTCTTTCTCGGGCTTTATTGCGCGAATGCCCGGTGGAATGGATTCACTGGCTATTATTTTTATTGTCCTTGGCGCTCATCAAAAATATGCGATTGCCGGAGCTCTCACTGGTGTTGCAGCATTAATGACAGTGGTCTCCACACCTTTCTGGTCTAATCAATCAGATAAAAGAGGACAGAAGTTTGTACTAAGAATTGCAGTTCCAATACGTGCAATCGCAATGTTTACATTTATTGGCCTAGTTAGCTTTGATGCCCCGATTTGGAGTTGGTTCGTTGCCGTTATTGTGGCCGAATCATCCTCGGTTTCAATTGGATCCTTCACTCGTCGACGTTGGATGTCGATGATTGGTGATAATGACAAAGCAAAAGTAGACACTGCTTATAGCTTTGAAAGTGCATTGGATCAGACTGTTTATATCACTGGCCCAGTTCTAGCAACAGCCATCTCGACAGTATCGCCACCTGCTGGTCTGATTCTTGCAACTACATTCTTTTTATTTGGTGGAGCAATGCTTCTCACCCATGACGTTTCAACGCCGCTAATTCTAGAACGCGGTGAATTTCCACCACTTATTCGAAACCGCGTAATTCATTCTGTTGCTATTCCACTGATTCTCATCGGTGGTTGTTTTGGCCCTATTAATTTAGCTTTTGTTGCCCTAACTCGTGAGGTTGGACATCCGGCAATAGCGGGAGTGCTCTTGGGTGTGGGATCAATTGGAGGATTAGTTTTTGCTCTAATCAATGGTGGAATCAAATGGAAAATTTCTGCCGGAATTAGATTTCGAATCAATTTAGTCGTATTTACTTTACTTGCAATTCCGCTGCCATTTATAAACTCACTGCCGGTGCTCTTTGTTCTCAATTTCTTCTTAGGAGGAAGTGTCGGTCCGTTGTTCCCGACAGCAATTTCTATGGTTGAAAAACGAATACCAAAGTCTCATATGACCGAAGCGATTTCATTGATATATGCAGGAATTCCACTTACAGGTGCTTTTGCATCGATCTGGGCTGGCAAAATAATTGATGAACATGGTTCGCATGTAGCGCTCTGGATTCCTGTACTCTTTATTGCCTTAGGCGCAGTTTCAACTCTTTTTTATAGTCGTTTGTACAGGGATTAGTTAGTACTAATTGCATCCAGTTACATATGTGGGTGGTGAGGGACTCGCTATCAAACTTTCAAACCGTTCCCCATTATCCTATTGGCATGCGAATTAAGGGGAGTCTTGCAAAGGTTATTCTCTTTTCCTTAGCACTAACCCTGATTCCAATCACGGCCTTTTCTGCCCAGAAGATAACTCCTGGCGGGGCTTGCAAGGTTCTAAAGCAAAAAGTTGTTTATTTGAATAAGTCTTACACCTGTAGCAAATCAGGAAAGAAATTGGTTTGGAATAAAGGTGTAGCCATTGTTATGCCAACTCCATCGCCAACGCCAACGCCGTCTACTAAGAAGAGTCCGGACACGCCTGAAGGTTTAGCTATTCAACAAACGCTCTTCAAGGGCTGGCAGAACTTGATTGATATTCCACCTTCAAAAAATATTGTAAATATGAAGGAATATGTTGATTCGAGTTATCCAAAAGAGGCCTATAGATTAATAAAAGATGGAATAACTTCCGTTCTGGGTAAATATGGTGATCTCATTCCTCAGAATACGAAAGTTTATTTAATTTTCTCAACTACATATGATTTTGAAATTAGTGCGATAAAGAGCGATCCAGATATGTATCAGGCCTATCTGAGCGAAGATCCAAACTCGACAGCTCATATTTGGCGCATTGAACAATATAAGCAAGTAGGTTATTTATCAGGAGGTACTTTTCCGATTAACGGTAGAGATGGCTACGTGATTTATTTCCGAACTAACGACTTAAGTTCTCCGGATGGTCGACGCTACCTTGGCGCCCACGAAACTATGCACCTTATTCAATGGCAGATTAACTCAGATTTTCCGAAGGTACTTCCAGCATGGTGGATTGAAGGTCAGGCTCAATTGGCTGCTGAAGTGATTGGAAATGTAGCCCAAACGACTGAATCTATCGATTCCGAAATGATCAAATTGATGGGTGACTACGCCACAGGTTACCAAGCCGGAATTACTGATTTGTCGAAGGCTGA
>CAIOIJ010000005.1 GCA_903858325.1 uncultured Actinomycetes bacterium | reverse complement strand
GTTCTCGGTGGCGCAAGCCTTGCAGGTGGTCGCGGTTCGATGTTTGGAACCATTCTGGGACTATGCACAATCGGTATTCTCAATAACGGACTTATCTTGCTCGATGTTCCAACATTCTGGCAGCGCGTTGCACAGGGACTCATGTTGATTATTGCGGTCTCATTTGACTCATTGCGACAAAAACTCAATAACCAAAGGAGTTAGTTGTGACTCTCAATCCCACACCACCCGCACGGTTGGTTCCGGCACGACGTCCAGAAAAATCAATCAAGGTTGGTTTAGTTGCTGGCGGGCTCGGAACCTATTGGCCACAATTTCCTAATCTGCTTCCGCAGTTACAAGAGTCAGCACGCTTTGTTTCTGCGCGTATATCAAAGATGGATGTCGAACTTGTAGATGTAGGCTTCATTTCAGATCCACAAGAAGGCGCAGCTGCAGCTGAAAAATTACGCGCAGCAGGTTGCGACATGATCATCATGTATCTCACTACTTACATGACTTCATCAATGTTTATTCCGATTGCGCAACGCGCAAATGCACCTGTTCTTCTTATTAATTTGCAACCAACTGAACAGATGGATCACGCTAACTTTGACACTGGTGCATGGCTTGCATATTGCGGCGCATGCCCGCTGCCAGAAATGGCTAATGCATTTGAGCGCGCAGGCGTTCCATTCCGTTCTGTTTCCGGATATTTAGCCGAAGAACGCGCATGGGTAAAGATTCATAGCTGGATTCAAGCGGCAAAAATTCGTAGCATTTTGCGTAACTCCCGTCACGGAATCATGGGCCATGTTTATCCAGGAATGCTCGATGTTTCAACCGATATGACAATGGTGACCACGCACTTTGGTGGACACATGGAAGTTCTTGAATTTGATGATCTGCGAGTTCGCGCTGAAAAAGTGAGTGAAAAAGAGATCGACAAAGTTCTAGATGAAGCGCGTTCAATCTTTGAAATTGATAAGACTGTTGTTGAAGAAGATTTTCGATGGGCAGGAAGAGTTGCTGCGGGTCTTCGCCAATTAGTTGATGATTTTGATATCAATAGTCTTGCGTATTACCACCGCGGACTCGATGGAGAAATCCACGAGCGTCTTGGTGCAGGAATGATTCTTGGATGTTCACTACTAACTGCCGAAGGTGTTCCAGCAGTTGGCGAATATGAATTACGTACTTCAATTGGAATGTTGATGCTCGATCGTATGGGCGCTGGTGGTTCCTTTACAGAGTTCCAAGCACTGAACTTCAATAACGGTGTCGTTGAAATGGGACACGACGGTCCAGCCCACCTTGCAATTAGTAATGGCAAACCAATATTGCGCGGACTCGGCGTATTTCACGGAAAGCGCGGCTATGGAGTATCAGTTGAGTTCGATGTGACTCACGGACCAGTTACGGTCTTTGGTGTTACACAACGCAAAAATGGTACGTACCAGTTTGTCGCATCTGAAGGAAAAGTAGTTGATGGTCCACGTTTGCGCATTGGAAATACAACTTCACTCGTTGACTTTGGTGTAAATCCAGGACAATGGTGTGATGACTGGAGCGCAACTGGAGTTCCTCATCACTGGGC
>CAIOIJ010000004.1 GCA_903858325.1 uncultured Actinomycetes bacterium | reverse complement strand
ACCGTACTTTGCAATAATTTCTTTCTTTACTTCTGGTGTTAGTGCCATTTCTTATTCTCCTTAGTTACCGCCACGATGGTCTCCGGTTTGATACACGGAGACTCGCTTTCTCGTTGGACTGGGCAAGGTTACCAGCGCACCTATCAATAGGAGAAATCGGGGCTATAGCTCCGTTAATTCACGCGCACGGGCACAATCTTTTGCCATCTGCTCTAGCAATGGAGCAAGGCCATCAAATTTGAGAGTATCTCGAAGTCTCCAGCCAAATTCGATTGTCGCTTTCTTTTCATATAAATCTAATCCCACTTGATCGAGTGCATATGCCTCAACTTGTCGTGCGCGAATACCTTCAAAAGTTGGATTGGTACCAATTGAAATTGCTGCAGGCCAACGATCAATTCCAACAGTTAGCCAACCAGCATAAACACCATCGGCAGGAATTGTTTGTCCTTCTAATTCGCCTAAGTTTGCTGTGGGATATCCAATTTCACGTCCGCGTTTTTCTCCGTGAACTACAACGCCATCGAGGCGATGTGGTCTAGAAAGTAATTCGCGGGCAAGCTCTACTTTTCCTTCAAATAAATATGTTCGAATTCGCGTCGATGAAATCTTGTGATCATCTTCGGCTTTCAAGTCCAGTGCTATTACTTCGAAACCTAATTCTTTTCCAGATTGCGCAAGTGTTTCTACGGTTCCAGCGGCTTTATATCCATAAGTGAAATCCTTGCCGACAACGACCTTAGTTGCTTCAAGTTGATCTACCAAAACATTCTTGACGAAATCTTCTGGTGAAACAGCAGCAAACTCCTTAGTGAATTTGATTACTGCTACTTGGTCAGCATTGTGAATCTTAAGAAGTTCCACGCGATCTGCCAATGTCGTGAGCAGCGATGGAGCGCGCTCTGGCGCGAAAACCGTTGTGGGATGTGGATCAAAGGTGAGTGCAATTATCTTTTCACCATTTGCTAATTCCTTTGCACGGTTGAGAATCTCTTGGTGGCCTCTGTGCACGCCATCGAAAACTCCAATTACCACCAAAGTCATAGGGAGGATTCTCTCAGAGTTAGTTCGCTGCCGCGAACACGGAAATAGGTTTGGCTCGCCCATCGCGATTTGCCAGGAGTGCAATGAGTCGATTATCTGAAGAGATTGCCGCAAAAATTTCTTCAGACGGGTTACTCACGAGCGCTCTACCAAAGGAAAGTTCTAGCACCTCATCGAGCGCCAATTTTCTTACCGGAAAAGTTTGTGCCGCAAGATCAACGAGTGCAAGCGCAGTGAAATCTCCCTCTTTGAGTTGAGCCAGTGAAATTGATTTACTTAGATCGAAAGCTCCAACACGTGTACGGCGTAGCGCGCTGAGATGACCACCAACTCCGAGTGCGTCGCCGCAATCACGCGCAATTGCACGTATATATGTACCGGCCGAACAGGTAACTTCGATATCAATCTGAATTTGATTATCAACTCGAGCAATTCGTGAAATATCTAGTTGTGTAATTGTCACTTGGCGTGAAGGAAGTTCAACTTTTTCACCTGCACGCACACGGTCATATGCACGTTCACCATCAATTTTTACTGCCGAGACTGAGCTGGGACGCTGCGCAATAGTGCCAATCATTGATTGTAAAGAAGCACGAATTGCCTCATCCGTCACTGCACTTGTATCTGCAGTAGAAATAATTTCGCCTTCGCGATCATCTGTAACTGTAGCGGCGCCCAATACAACTGTTGCCAGATAAGTTTTGTCGCCTTCGGTGATGTATTGCAAAAGCCTTGTACCGTTACCAAAACCAAGAACAAGAATTCCCGTTGCCATCGGATCGAGCGTGCCAGCATGGCCAACCTTCTTAGTTCCCAATGCTCGGCGTGCAATTGCAACACAATCGTGGCTTGTCATTCCTGGCTCTTTATCAAGGACGAGGAAGCCTTCTTTTTCCAAAGTTAGTCCTCGATTATTTTTGGAACTTTGTAAGGATCTTCTCCCCCGGCATAAGTTGCATCTTTACGTAGCTGCGCAACCTCTGCATCGAGTTCGTGAACTTTATTGAGAAGTGAATCTAAAGCCAAGGCACTCTCTGGTAGACCATCTTCAAAGAATTCAATAGTTGGCGTAATTCGAGTACCAAGCTCACGTCCTACTGCAGATCGAATCAATCCCTTTGCACTCTCAAGGGCTGCAGCAGTTGCAGATCGCTGTTCAAGATCGCCGAAAACGGTATAAAAGATTGAAGCATTTTGTAAGTCGCCTGTAACTCGCGCATCAGTGACGGTGACAAAACCAAGACGAGGATCTTTGATCTTCGTCTCGAGTAGTTGTGCCACCACCACTTTAATGCGATCAGCGACTTTCAATGAACGATGAGATTGGCCCACGATTTATGCTCGCTTCTTCTCTCGCATCTCGAACACCTGAATCGTGTCGCCGATTTCAAGTTCCTTGATATTTCCTACGCCGATACCGCACTCAAATCCTTCTTTGACTTCAGTGGCATCATCCTTGAATCGCTTGAGCGAATCAATTGTGAGGTTATCAACGATGAGTTCAGTGCCGCGAAGAATTCGAGCCTTCGCATTTCTGCGAATGATTCCATCCTTGACGATTGAACCTGCGATATTTCCAGCCTTTGAAGATTTGAAGATCTCGCGAACTTCTGCATTTCCAAGAATTGCTTCTTCGTATTCTGGTTTGAGCAAGCCCTTGAGCGAGAGTTCAATCTCATCAATTGCTTGATAAATAACTGAATAGAAACGAACTTCAACGCCTTCTTGATCAGCATAAATTGCGGTTTGAGGTTCTGGCTTCACATTGAAACCGATAACAACTGCAGTTGATGCAGATGCCAAAGTGATATCGCTCTTAGTGATTGCACCAACACCACGGTGAATAACGCGAAGATCAACTTCGGCGCCAACATCGAGTTGCATAAGTGCATCTTCGAGCGCTTCTACAGAACCGCTCACGTCACCCTTGAGAATGAGGTTAAGTGTGCTGATCTTGGATTGCTCCATGAAGTCTTCGAGTGAGACCTTCTTGCGAGCCTTAGCAAGTTGAGCATTGCGCTCTGCTGCTTGACGCTTTTCAGCAATCTGACGCGCTGTGCGATCTTCATCGGCAACTAAGAAAGTATCGCCTGCACTTGGAACAGATGTGAAGCCAAGTACCTGCACTGGACGCGATGGTCCGGCTTCAAGTACTGGTGCACCATCTTCATCCAACATTGCACGTACGCGACCAAAAGAACCGCCAGCAACAATTGGATCTCCAACTTTGAGAGTTCCACGCTGAACAAGAACTGTTGCAACTGGACCACGTCCGCGATCGAGGTGAGCTTCAATAGCAACACCACGCGCAGAATCATCTGCTACTGCGCGAAGATCGATTGCTGCATCGGCAGTAAGAAGAATTGACTCAATCAAAGCATCAATACCTTCACCGGATTTTGCAGAAACATTTACGAAGATTGTCTCTCCGCCATATTCTTCTGCAACTAAATTGTATTCAGTCAATTGCTGGCGAACTTTGTCAGGGTTTGCACCTTCTTTATCAACCTTGTTCACTGCCACAACAATTGGAACATCTGCTGCTTGCGCGTGATTGAGGGCTTCAATTGTCTGAGGCATGATTCCGTCATCTGCTGCAACAACAAGTACGGCGATATCGGTGACTTTGGCACCGCGAGCGCGCATTGCTGTAAATGCTTCGTGACCTGGAGTATCAATAAAAGTGATTGCGCGATTAACGCCATCGTGATCATGGTGAATTTGGTAGGCACCAATGTGCTGAGTAATTCCACCAGCTTCAGTCTTGAGAACTTCGCTCTTGCGAATAGCATCAAGAAGGCTTGTCTTACCGTGATCAACGTGACCCATAACAGTGACAACTGGAGGACGAGCCACCAATAATTCAGGATCAAGTTCTGCTAATTCATTAGCTAGATCGATATCGAAATCTTGAAGGAGTTCGCGATCTTCGTCTTCTGGGCTAACAATTTGGATTACATAACCCAATTGCGCACCAAGAATTTCAAATGTATCGGCATCAACAGATTGTGTTGCCGTAACCATTTCACCTAAGTGAAATAGCGCTGCAACTAAAGCAGCTGGATCTGCATTGATTTTCTCTGCAAAGTCAGCAAGTGATGAACCACGACGCATACGAATAGGAGTGCTTCCATCACCGTGAGGAACAACTGCTCCACCGAGTTGTGGCGCTTGCATATTGTCGAATTCATCACGCAGCGCCTTTCTAGATTTTGGTTTGCGCTTACTACTCTTGCTTGCATTTTTACCGAATGCTCCACCTGCGCCACCACGTTGTGGTGGACGACCACCACCTGGACGTGATGCACCTGGTGCACCACCTGGTGCACTTGGACCTGAATTTTTGTATGGACCACTACTTGCTGGCGCACCAGTTGATGAACCTGTACGTGGCGGATAATTTCCACCACTTGCTGGTGGACGTGCACCTGCTGGACGTGCAGCAAAACCTGGACGAACAGAACCTGGACGTGGGCCTGACATTCCTGGACGCGCACCTTGCGCACCTGCAGGTCGTTGCGGTGGACGTGGAACTGCACCACCAGTTGAGAAAGGATTATTTCCTGGACGCGCAGCTGGTGGCGTAGGAATTGCCGACGGAGCTGCTGGCGTTGCTGGAGTAGCTGGAGTTTGTGGCATTGCAATCTGTGCAAGACGTTCTGCTTTTTCTTCTTGCGCTGCTTTGAGTGCAACGATATCAACGCCAAGTTCTGCTGCTAACTCTGCTGCCTGCTCTGGAGAAACTTCGCCCTTTGATTTTGCAGCTGCTTTCTTTGCAGCCGCCTTTTTTACAGGCTTCTTCTCTTCAGCTGGTTTTGCATCGGGATACATCTCGATGAGCTTGCGCACTACTGGCGCTTCTACTGTCGATGATGCTGATCGGACGAATTCGCCCATTTCTTGGAGTTTTGCAAGAACAACCTTGCTCTCCATACCGAGTTGTTTTGCCAACTCATGTACGCGGACCTTTGACACATTTCTCCTGTCTTGGCCCGCATTTCTTATTGGATGCGAGCCTTAGTTGTACGACCTCATAGTTCTAACGAGCTCATTTGAGTTTCATATCTTTCGCATCCTTTTCAATAAATCACTTATTACCGAGAAAATTTATAAGTTCTGATACATCGGGATTCTTCACTTGCTTGAAAGCAAATTTGAATGAACCACGTTGTATTGCACTCTCTGCACAATCTCGATGAAGCCAAGCGCCCCGACCTGGGGCACCGCCTTTGAGATCTGGAATTACTTTTCCATCAATCAAAGTGAGGCGAATCAGTGCAGATGGACTCTCACTCTTTCGACAGACAATGCATGTTCGTATCGGCTTGATACTCACCGCGTAGTCGCCTCTTCACTCGAATCCAATGGGGCAACCTTACCGCCTGCCCTACAGAATCCCCTAAATTACGTTGGGATTACTGGGTTATCAGGATGGATATCGATACGCCACCCAGTGAGGCGCGCAGCAAGGCGGGCATTCTGTCCATCTTTACCAATTGCTAAAGAGAGTTGGTAATCGGGCACTGTTACTTTGGCCGAACGTGTCATCAAATCTACGATTTCTACTTTAGAAACTTTTGCAGGCGAGAGAGCTGCTGCAACAAACTCAGCGGGATCTTCTGACCAATCGACGATATCGATTTTCTCTCCATGTAACTCATTGGCAACGGCTTGAGAGCGTGAACCCATCGGCCCAATCAAAGAACCTTTCGCACTTACTCCCGCACGATGAGTGCGCACTGCAAGCTTTGTGCGTTGTCCTGCTTCGCGCGCTACTGCCATGATTTCAACAATTCTGTCTTTGATTTCTGGAACTTCAAATTCAAATAATTGTTTGACTAATGCAGGGTGGCTTCGCGAGAGCATAATCTCTGGCCCTTTGAGCCCTTGTTTTACTTCAACAACAAAACACTTGATTCGATCTCCGTGATTATAAATTTCTCCAGGTACTTGTTCTTGTGGAGGAATGCGACCTTCTACGCGACCTAGATTGACATGAATCATCTTGGGATCGCGACCTTGTTGAACTACTCCTGAAATAACATCGCCAACGGAGGCCGAAAACTCCCCCACAATCTCAGCATCATTACTTGCGCGCATCTTGAGCTTAATTGTCTTGCGAACAATGGAAGTTGCAGTACGGTCGAAACCTTCTAGATCATCGAAATCTTCGCCATTTCGGTTTCCTTCTTCATCAAAAGTTGGATAAATGATTTTGATCTCGCCAGTTTCTTTATCGAGGCGAGCCCATGCCTGACGTTTTGGTTCTGGTGTCTCTTTGTAAGCCTCAATAACGGCAAGTTCAATTTCATGAATCAGCGCTTCAAGTGGAATCGCTTTTGCTTCTGTCAATGCATGAAGTGCTGCCATATCAACGCTCATGAAAGTTCACCTTTACGGTTGAATTCAACTTCAACAACGGCGCGCTTTATATCGGCGAAGGCAACTACATGAGTTTTTTCTCGGCCTTTAATATTTTCTATAAGTGTCGCATTGGTTTCGTCATACTCTTTGAGTCGCCCAATGAGTTCGCTGCCATCTGTAAAGGTGACTTTGATAAGTCTTGTTATGTTCTTTTTCCAGTGGCGATCCTGAGTGAGAGGACGATCTAAACCAGGTGATGTCACTTCGAGAGTGAATTCTTTATCATCCATAAAGGTTGCTTCATCGAGGAGCGCGGAAATAACTCGCGAAATCTCAGTGACTTGATCAAGACTCAGTGGGGCAACTCCATCGATAACGCAGGTAATAATTCGATGGTTGCCCGGATTGGTGATTTGAACTTCTTCTAGAAAGAAACCCGCACTTGAAACTGGCGGAGAAATAAGATCTGTGATTGAAACATTCATGCTCATATTCATTTATCTTTCTATTAAGTTGTGACGCAATTGTAACTATAAAGTGGCGAAAGTATCAATTCCTACTTTGACGATGAGGGCCAAAGTGACCAATAAAAAGACTTTGCGAACTAATGTGGAACCACCCTTGATTGCTAATCGTGAGCCCACAATTGCGCCAGAGACATTTGATGCAGCCATCAAGAGTCCCAATTTCCAGAGAATTACACCGTGTAATCCAAAAACAATTATCGCGGCGACATTTGTTGAAACATTGACAACTTTTGCAATCGCCGAAGCACTGATGAATGCATAACCAAGTCCTGCTACCAATATGAGCATAAGAAAGGAGCCAGTGCCTGGGCCAAAAATTCCATCGTAGAAACCGATAACAAGACCTGCACCGATTGCAATCAGATGATGTTTCTTCGAACTATGGCGCAAGAGTTCGATAGCTCCAAGTTCTGGTTTGCGCCATGTATAGAGTGCTACAGCTATAAGCAAAACGAAAACAATAGGTCGCATCGCATCGGTAGGAAGTCTGGAAGCAAGAGCGGCTCCAGCCATCGAACCAAAGAATGCGGGAAGTGCCATAGCGATAAGTGCTTTAGGTTCTGGTTTTATTTGTCTTCTATACAGTGCAGCTGCCGTTGTTGTTCCAAAGACTGAGGCAAATTTATTTGTTCCAAGTACTGTAACTGTTTCACTCTTTGGTAGACCAATGAGAAGTGCTGGTAATTGAATGAGTCCCCCACCGCCGGCAATAGAATCTACAAAACCGGCAAAGAATGCGGCAAGTACAAGGAAGAGAATCGTTGAAAGAGTTAGTTCGAAAAGCATTGCTTAGGAGAGAAGTGCAACGATCGCGGCAACTGCCGCTTCAACTTTGACTTCACTCTTTTCGCCACTACGGCGTACACGAATTTCGACATTACCCTCGGCTAGCGCCTTACCAACTACAACGATAATCGGGTTTCCGATGAGTTCAGCATCCTTGAATTTCACACCAGGGCTTGCATCACGGCGATCATCGAGCATCACAGTGATTGATTTTGATTCAAGTTCAATCGCAATTTTCTCGGCAGTATCAAATGGAAGATCTTCTTTACCAGTAGCAACAATGTGAACTTTCGCGGGTGCCACTTCAATTGGCCATGAAAGGCCAATTTCATCGTGTGTTTGTTCAGCGATTGCTGCAACTGCGCGGGAGACTCCGATTCCATACGATCCCATTGTTACTACTTGAGATTTTCCATCTTTATCCAAAACCGTGAGATTGAGCGCCTTTGCATACTTACGGCCCAACTGAAAAATATGACCAATTTCAATTGCTCTATCGATAATTACTGGTGTTTGGCATTGCGGGCAAGCATCACCTTTTTTGATCTCTGCCGCTTCAACATAGGCAACAACTTCAAAGTCGCGACCATTGACAACATTGCGCGCATGGTGATCTTTAATATTTGCACCAGTTACCCATGAAGTTCCAACTGCTATTCGTGGATCTGCATAAACAGTGATTCCAGATTTAGCTGCATCTTGTGGCCCGATATAGCCTTTGACCAAATTCTTATACTTAGCAAAATCTTCGTCTTCAAAAATTCTTAGCTCAACAACACCTGGCAAATTTGCCTGCAAACGCTTGAGATCGACTTCGCGATCACCTGGAACAAGAACAGAGATAGCTTTCTCATCTGCCATCAGCATTACATTTTTTAGCGTGCTTGCTCCT
The DNA here is from genome assembly GCA_903858325.1 of uncultured Actinomycetes bacterium. GTDB lineage: Bacteria > Actinomycetota > Actinomycetes > Nanopelagicales > Nanopelagicaceae > Planktophila. The sequence goes on along the minus strand of CAIOIJ010000004.1, from coordinate 8,093 downwards.
GTGTATCCCCCACCAAATTTCTCATTGAGTAGGGCGACAAGTGAATCAATTGTTGGAGTATTTGGAGTATCCATAACTTCAAGTGGCGGAGTTTGTGATGCATCAACAGCTGCAACTTTTGTAACCATTGCTTCTACATTTGCTGCATAGCCGCATTTTTCACAGAGTACATAAGTGTCTTCACCAGTATCGCATGGCGCTAAAAACTCTTCTGAACTAGATCCACCCATTGCACCAGCAACTGCGCTCACAATGTTGTATCTCATGCCTAAGCGATCAAAAGTCTTTATATATGCGCTGCGATGCTTTTGGTATGACTCAACTAAACCTTCATCGGTGAGGTCGAAAGAATATGAATCTTTCATGACGAATTCACGACCACGAATAATTCCGCTACGAGGACGAGTTTCATCTCGATACTTAGTTTGAATTTGGTAGAGAGAGAGCGGCAAATCTTTATATGACGAATACTCGCCTTTGACCATCAGCGTGAACATCTCTTCATGCGTTGGACCTAGTAGATAATCTCCACCCTTGCGATCTTGTAGTCTAAATAAGTCGGGACCATATTCATTCCAGCGATTTGTCTGCTCGTAAGGCTCCTTTGGAAGCATCGCTGGAAAATGAACTTCTTGGAAGCCTGCGTTATCCATCTCTTCGCGAACGATTCGCTCGATATTACGAAGAGTGATGTAACCAAGGGGCAACCATGAATAAATTCCGGCAGCAATACGGCGAATGTAGCCTGCGCGAACTAGAAGGCGATGACTTGCAACTTCTGCATCTGCAGGATCATCGCGCAAGGTGCGCAAAAAAAGCGTAGACATTCTCAACATGAAGAGAGCCTATCGAATATCAACAGTTGGTTGCCCTGAAGCAACGCCTGCAGCTTCCATTTCTTCAGCTAATCGCATTGCTTCTTCGATAAGTGTTTCGACAATTTGTGCCTCAGGTACCGTCTTTATAACTTCACCCTTTACGAAAATCTGTCCTTTTCCATTTCCGGATGCAACCCCAAGGTCTGCTTCACGTGCTTCACCGGGTCCATTTACTACACAACCCATAACCGCAACGCGCAATGGAACTGTCATGCCTTGAAGACCTGCTTGAACTTTTTCTGCAAGCGTGTAGACATCAACTTGAGCACGACCACATGATGGACACGAAACAATTTCGAGTTTACGTTGACGCAAGTTCAATGATTCAAGAATCGACATTCCTACTTTTACTTCTTCAACAGGTGGCGCTGATAATGAAACACGAATTGTGTCTCCAATTCCCTCTGCTAGCAGAACTGCAAATGCTGTTGCAGATTTGATTGTTCCCTGAAAAATTGGTCCAGCTTCAGTTACGCCAAGGTGCAATGGATAATCGCACTTAGCTGCAAGAAGTCGATAAGCCTTCACCATTGTTACTGGGTCGTGATGTTTCACGGAAATTTTTATATTACTAAAGCCGTGTTCTTCAAATAGTGATGCTTCCCAAAGAGCAGATTCTGCAAGAGCTTCAGGAGTTGCTTTGCCATATTTTGCAAGAAGGCGTGGATCGAGTGAACCAGCATTGACACCGATACGAATTGGAATTCCTGCATCGCCTGCCGCTTTAGCAACCTCTTTTACTTTGTCATCAAATTGTTTGATATTTCCTGGATTCACACGCACCGCTGCGCAGCCTGCATCGATGGCGGCAAAAATATATTTTGGCTGGAAATGAATATCTGCAATAACTGGAATCTGTGATTTCTTAGCAATTTGAGCAAGTGCATCGGCATCGTCTTGACTTGGTACTGCTACACGGACAATTTGGCAGCCAGATGCGGTGAGTTCGGCAATCTGCTGAAGCGTTGCATTGACATCGGAAGTAAGTGTTGTGCACATCGATTGAATGCTTACTGGTGAATCACTGCCAACGCCGACTCCGCCAACATTGAGTTGTTTGGTCTTGCGACGTGGCGCAAGCGTTGCTGGGGGCGCTGAAGGAATTCCAAGATCGACCATGGGCTTATTCTGCCTTATAGATTCAGTTCGCGCTAAAGATTGAGATTGACCGGATTGACGATATCGGCAAAGAGCAGAAGCAATGTGAGCGCTGCAAGCAGAACAAAAACAACCATTGTTACTGGGGTGAGAATAGTTACATCAATTGCAGCTGGTCTTGGGCGCCCTCTGAGGCGAGCAAAAAATGCGCGAATTTCGTCGGCGATTGCAACTGCCATATGTCCACCGTCTAGTGGAAGCAAGGGCAAGAGATTGAATATTCCTACGAAAATATTGAGGCTCGCAATGATCAAAATAAAAGTGGCGAGACGTTCTGCCGGTGAAAGTTTTCCACTTCCTATTGCTTGGCCCGAAGCACGTGCGACGCCGACAACACCGACGAGTCCATTTGCATCACGTTTTTCTCCACCGACACTTTGGCCCCACAGTGAAGGAATCTTTGATGGCAATTGACCTAGTGATTTTACGCTGGCATAAATAAAATCACGAGTTACGAGTGCTGAACTTTTGAAAGATGTTATTGGATTAGTGCGTTTTAGGCCGACATTATTGATGATGCCTAAAATCCAACGTGGCTTACCATCAACTTTTTCAAGTGTTGGTGTTGCAATAATTGAGAGTGTTTCTGCGCCACGTTTGATTTCTAGTGCGAGTGATTTACCACCAGAATTACGAATCACTTTCACATCGTTATACCAATCAGTGACTTTGACGCCATTGATTGATAGAACTTCATCTCCCGGTTGAAGTCCTGCAGCTGCTGCCCCTGACTTTGGTGAAACTTGGCTAATTGTCGGCAATAGTTGATTGACGCCAACACCTGCAAAGAGAATAAAAATAAGTACGTAACCAAGAACAAAATGTAGAAAAGAACCCGCACCGAGAACTATAAGTTTGCGACCTGAAGATGCGCGATAGAAAGCGCGATCCTCTTCACCTACAGGCATCGTATCCGTTGGAATCATGCCTTCAATTTTGCAATAACCCCCGGCTGGGATTGCTTTGATTCCAAACTCTGTTTCCCCGCGTTGTGTGGACCAAATTCGAGCCCCGAAACCTAAAAAGAATTCGCTAACTTTCATTCCATATCGCTTGGCAGTTACATAATGCCCAAACTCATGAATCATTACCGAGAAAAGTAGAGCAAGAACAAAAGCGAGAATTCCCAACATCTGCATTACGCAACCATCTCCTTGATTATTGAATCGGCCATTGCTCGTGCATTCTGCTCGATGGCACTGACATCATCGATATCTCGAATACTGTTGGTTTTATCTGCGCTATTTTGCATTACTCTCTCCACACCTTCGATGATAGAGGTGAATGCCACCTTTCGCGAAAGGAATGCGGCAACAAAGCTTTCATTTGCGGCATTAAATATTGCTGGCATAGATCCCCCAGCATCTCCACAACTTCGTGCCAGTGATATTGCAGGAAAACGTGTTACATCAATGGGTGAAAAATTCCAGGAATGACTCTGCAACCAATCAATCGGCGCAGTAGCTTTTGCAACTCGGTGCGGCCAATTGATTGCATAAGCAATAGGGCCCTTCATATTGGGTGGACTTGCTTGAGCAATTGTTGAACCATCAATATATTCCACCATTGAATGAATAACAGATTGTGGATGTATAACCGCATCAATCTTTGAATAAGGTAGATCAAAAAGATAATGAGCTTCGATAATTTCTAAACCTTTATTGACTAGAGTTGCCGAATTTATTGTCACTACCGGGCCCATCGACCACGTTGGATGCGCAAGCGCTTCTTCCACAGTTACAGAACTCAAATCTAAACGTTCTCTAAATGGTCCCCCACTTGCAGTTAGAACTAGGCGAGAAACTTCTTCTCTCTTTCCTGCCATCAAAGATTGCCATATTGCCGAGTGCTCGGAATCAACTGGGAATAATTGATCTGGTTTGGCGAGTTTCATTACTAATTCGCCACCTGCAACAAGGGATTCCTTATTTGCCAACGCAACACGATTTCCCGCTTTGAGTGCCGAAAGCGTTGGACCAAGACCAATAGATCCAGTAATTGCATTGAGCACGACATCGCATGTAATTGCAGCGATCTCGGTTGATGCTAGCGCCCCATCGATAACAGTGACTTGTGGAAGTGCTTCGCGAATTGAATCTGCATTATTTGTCACACCAACTACTGAAACCTTGAATTTTTTCGCTTGTTCTATTATCGCTGCGGGATTTGATCCTGCACTAGTTATTGCGATGACGCGAAAAAGCGATGGGTTTGCTTCAATAATTTCGAGAGCTTGAACGCCTATCGAACCGGTTGAACCTAAAATTATGATATCGCGCATGAATAATTATCGATCAAGAAGATTCTGTGTTGGGTTATAAGGTTTTCCAGAACGTCGCTTAGCAATTGCACTGAGTGCTTCTAAAACAACGCGATTAGCAAGAATCGCTGTGATGTCAGCACTATCGAAAGCAGGAGCAACCTCCACGATATCGATTCCAACAATTGGTAGTTCAAGGCAAATTCTGCGCACTGCTTCGAGTAATTCTCGACTTGTCATTCCGCCAGGTTCTGGGGTTCCTGTGCCTGGCGCCATACCTGGATCGACAACATCAATATCTACAGAGAGAAATACTCCATCGCATTCATTAGTGAGAGTTGCGAAAGATTCATCAAGAACGGTATTGAGACCGCGGTGATGAATCTCGGTCATCTCATAGGAACGCATACCTTGATCGCGCATCCATGCAAGAGTTGTGTTATCGGGCCAATATCCACGCAGACCAAGTTGTAAGAAACGATCACCGCGAACAAAGCCACCATCAATCAAGCGACGCATCGGTGTTCCATGTCCAACTAAAGCGCCCCATTGATCTTCGCCGGTATCGGCATGCGCATCAAAGTGAACCATTGAAATTTTTCCCAGACCTCTATGTCGCGCAATACCTGCAACATCTGCAGATGCGATTGAATGATCGCCGCCCAGAATTACAGGAATTTTTCCAGCACGAGAAATTTTTTCGGTAGCTTGCGCAAGTACCTCTAGCGATGCAACGAGATCTCCGCCGGGCATCAAAAGATCTCCTGCATCAACTACTTTCAAATCTTTCAAACCATCAGTGCGAAGGGCAAGATGTGGGCGTTCGCCATCGTGTGGCAAATAGTCGCCTCCACGAATTGCTTGCGGTCCAAACTTGGCACCCGATCTGTGCGATGTTCCGCTATCGATAGGTGCACCAACAATAATTACATCGGCATCGGCATATGTCATTGGATCATCGAGATCGCATGCGGGAATACCAAGAAAAGTAAAACTTGGCCCGTACATATTGCCGTGGTTTGTCATGTTGCTAAGGATACGGGTAAAGAATTAGGAATCGAAGCCCAAGCCCAGAAAATCGAGGAGTTTGAGCCAGAGATTTCGCTTTCCGTTATTTTCGTCAGCGCGATTGATAGACCACTGGGTCAATCGAATAAAAATAAATCGAAATGGCTCCGGCGGGAATGGAATCGGCTTCTTTCGAACCATTGCTAAACGAGTGCGTTCGTTATCAATCTCATCAAGTAAATCCAACATTACTTGTGCGCCGAATCGAGTTGCGCCCACTCCTAAACCGGTGAAGCCAAGTACATAAGCAACGCGTCCGCGGAAAGCCTTGCCCCAAAATGGTGAGAAGCGTGAGCATGTATCAATGGCTCCACCCCAACCGTGCGTAAATTTAATTCCTTTGAGTTGCGGAAAAGTATCGAGGAAATCTGCAGCTAAGTGCGCGTAAGTCTGCGCATCACTTTCGTACTCTTGGCGAACTTTGCCGCGGAAATTATAAATTGCATCGTATCCGCCCCACAGAATTTCATTATCTTTTGTCATTCGATAATAGTGGAACTGATTTCCAGCCTCTGATAATCCTTCACGACCAGACCACCCAATTGACTCTAATTGCTCTGGAGTGAGTGGTTCAGTAACTAATTGGAAATCGTAGACAGGAACTACATATTTTTTTGCTCGGCGAACAAGAGGCGTAAAAACATTTGTGGCAAGAGCAACCTTTTGTGCATAAACAGTTCCGTAAGGTGAATGCACAATCATTCCGTTATTAGTGCGCTCTAACCATTCAACTTTTGAATTTTCAAAGATACGAACACCAAGTGATAGACAGGCACGTTCTAATCCCCAGACTAAACGCGCAGGATCAACCAGAGCAGTTCCATCGGGATCCCATAGTGCGCCTTTATAAAGCGGAGACTTCACTCGCTTGAAGACTTCTTCTTTCGATAAAACTTCTACGTGGTCACCATAAGAATTTCGAAGCGCAGCTTCTTGCGCAAAATCTTCTGTGTGCCATTCTTCAACGGCTACTCTAAGTTCGCCTGTGCGTTCCCAGCCACAATCAATTCCATATCTTGCGATAGCTTCTTCGATGCCATCCATATTTTCACGGCCTAGACGTTCAATGATTTGCATTTCATCTTTGAATCGTCCGTAACCATTTGTAAAACCATGCGTTAGTGATGAGTTGCAAAAACCGCCATTGCGTCCTGATGCACCCGCACCTGTTTCGCGCTGTTCGACAATTATTACTTCGCGCTCTGGATTACGTTCTTTAGCAAGCAACGCTGTCCATAAACCTGTGTAACCGGCGCCGACAATGCATAAATCCGTTGTGACATCACCAATCAAGGTTGGATTTGGTTGCGGTTCTAAAGGATCTTCATCGAGCCAATAAAGCTGAGGCTGCATATGTGAAAGGTGTTTGAGTACGTGAGGGTCGATGGTAGCCATCGTGCTATCCGGCCTTGACCGGAATCACCCCTTCACATCTACTCGTAGTTGGCCCGGGTCCTCCGGAGTCCTACCCCATAACGCAAGTCGATCTATTCCAACTTGTTGTTCGCTACAGCAGGTCTAAATATTAGCGCGCTTTCTTGCGATTGACGAGTTGACCCGCGATAACAATGGCTAATGCGAGGAAAAACATCGAAGATCCGATGACATTTGCCTCAGCTGGAATTCCTCGGGCAGCCGATACATATACGAATTTTGGAAAAGTAATGAGCGTTCCAGAATTGAAATTTGTAATGATGAAATCGTCGAAAGAAAGGCTAAATGCCAAAAGTGCTGCACCAGCAATACCAGGTGCCACTAATGGAAGAGTGACTCGGCGGAAAGTTTCAAATTCATTGGCATAGAGATCCATCGCAGCTTGTTCAAGACGTGGATCCAAACTTGCAATGCGAGCTTTGACGGTAACTACAACGAATGAAATACAGAACATTACGTGAGCGATTACGGTTGGCCAAAAACCTGGATTGATTTTGAATACTAAGAATAGAGAAAGTAGTGATGCACCTAAAACAATTTCAGGTGTAGCCATTGGTAAAAAGATAAGAAGATTCGAGCTAGAACGACCCTTGAATTGATAGCGGCCAATTGCAAAGGCGATCATCGTGCCAAGAATTGTGGCAAATGTGGTTGCTAAGAAACCGATCTTGATTGAATTTCCGAGTGCATTACATACCTCAGGCGCTCCGCAAGGATTTTGCCAATTGCTAAGCGTAAAGCCCTTCCATATGAGATTACTCTTTCCAGAATCATTGAAAGAAAAAGCGAAAGTATAAGCAACTGGGATAAAGAGATAAGTGAAACCGAAGATCATGTAGATGCGCAACATATTGCGGCCGAACCATCGAGAGATTCGAGCTTTAGTCGGAATTGTTGGAATCGTTGCATCTATGACTTTATGGCTCATACCAACTCCTCCGTTCCGGCTTTACGGATATAGAGCGTTACTAAAATCAAGATTGCTGCCATCAATGTAAATGAAAGGGCTGCCGCTGTTGGGTAATCAACAATTTTGAAATAGCGAGATTCGATGACATTTCCAATCATCTTTGTATTTGGACTTCCCAAAATTGCAGCGTTGACATAATCACCTGCAGCAGGGATAAAAGTAAGTAGCGTTCCCGCAACGACACCTGGCATCGAAAGCGGCACAGTTACTCGGCGAAATGTTGTAAGCCCATTGGCATATATATAACCGGTGGCCTCTATGGTGCGTGGATCAATACGCTATAGAGATGCATAAAGCGGCAACGTCATAAATGGTAAGAAGTTGT
>CAIOIJ010000003.1 GCA_903858325.1 uncultured Actinomycetes bacterium | reverse complement strand
ACTTTTGTGCAGGGCGATATTTGTGAATCCACGCTGGTGGCCAGCTTGTTAGTTGATGTTGATGCAGTTATTAACTTCGCAGCAGAGTCCCATGTTGATCGATCAATTGCGGGCGCCACTGACTTCGTTCAGACAAATATCGTTGGGGTGCAAACACTGCTGGATGCATGCAAGGCGGTTGATCGCAAGATTCGCTTTGTGCAGATTTCAACAGATGAAGTTTATGGATCAATTGAATCTGGCTCTTGGACTGAAGAATGGCCACTACTGCCGAATTCGCCATATTCTGCAAGCAAGGCAGGGGGCGAGCTGTTGGCGCGCTCGTATAACAAGACACATGGTTTAGATGTTGTGATTACTAGATGTAGTAATAATTACGGTCCATTTCATTTTCCAGAGAAACTAATTCCACTATTTGTGACTAATTTGCTTGAGGGAAAGAAGATTCCTGTTTATGGCAGTGGCAAGAATGTGCGTGACTGGCTGCATGTTGATGATCATTGCCGGGGAATATATGCAGTTTTAACTAAGGGCAGAGCAGGTCAGACTTACAACATTGGTGGCGGCAGGGAGTTAACAAATCTTGAGATTACAGATTTGATCTTGCAGGCTATGGGCGCAGATGAAACGTCGATCGAATATGTAGAAGATCGCAAGGGCCATGATTTGCGGTATAGCGTTGATTGGTCAAAATCCAAGAATGAGCTGGGTTATGAACCACAAGTTACATTTGAGCAGGGATTAGCACAGACAATTCAGTGGTACCGCGACAATGAATCATGGTGGAAGCCATTGAAGGCGCGTTAATCAGATATGAGTTGGTTAGTCACTGGCGCACGTGGGCAGTTGGGTAATGCGATAACTCGAGAGCTAGATTTGCGCGCAATTGAGTATGTGGCTTTTGGCTCGGATGATTTAGATGTAACAAATGCCGAGAAGGCAAATGAGATTTTTGAAAAGATTAAGCCTGAAGTAGTTTTGAATGCTGCATCCTGGACAGATGTAGACGGGGCTGAAAGTAATAGAGACGCAGCGTTTGCGGTTAATGGTGATGCAGTCGCGAACTTGGCGTTGGCAACTGCCCAAGCCGGAGCGATTTTGGTCCATGTATCTACGGATTATGTTTTCTCGGGCCAATCCGATCAGCCATGGGAAGAGGATTCACCGATTGATCCTCAATCTGTCTATGGTCACAGCAAAGCTGCGGGCGAATTTGCCATTGGAAAGTTCTATCCAGAGCGCTCGTACATTGTGCGCACAGCGTGGCTGTATTCAGAGTTTGGTAAAAACTTCGCCAAAACTATGTGCAATCTTGCGATTTCATCAGAGAAAGAAGTAAAAGTTGTAAATGACCAAATAGGTCAACCTACAAATGCCAAAGAACTTGCTGCACAACTTATTAAACTGGTTGATTCAGGTGCCAGATTCGGTATTTACCATGGGACAAATAGCGGGCAGGCTTCGTGGTTTGAATTTGCGCAAGAGATTTTCAAGCTAAGCGGTGCTGATGTAGGCAGGGTTACTCCAGTTTCCTCTGGCGAATTTCCACGGCCCGCTAAGCGACCTAATTACTCGGTACTAGGCCACGATTCTTGGGCCAGTTCAGGGATTTCTCCTATGTCGGATTGGAAAAGTGCGCTTCAGAAATCTATGCCAGCAATTCTAGATTCAATAAAGATGCAAGGATAAGCAAATGGAGATAACCACTTTAGATATTGATGGCGCATGGTTGGCTCACTCTCCTTTATGGAGTGATCAACGTGGATTTTTCCGTGAGTGGTTTAAATTGGCTGACATTCAAAAAGCCACAGGTCACAGTTTTAGCGCAGAGCAAGCAAATATTTCTGAATCCTCACGAGGCACAGTGCGCGGAATTCATTACAGTATTGCGCAACGTGGTCAGGCCAAATGGGTAACTTGTGTTACTGGTTCTATTAAAGATTATGTTGTTGACATCCGCCCTGAATCAAAGAACTTTGGCAAATGGATTGAAATTGAATTAAGTGCTGATTCGGGTAAAGCTGTTTTAATCGGTGAAGGATTAGGCCACGCATTTGTCAGCTTGGAAGATAAAACGACTGTTGCCTACTTAGTCAGTACTCCATTTTCACCCACTGAAGAGTTTGAGATAAATCCATTGGATCCTGCGATTGCAATTAATTGGGGTCTTGATTTTTCAGAGTTGAAGATTTCAGATAAAGATAGAAATGCTCCGACTTTGCTGGAAAGAAAAGCAGAAGGAAAACTTCCACAGTATTAGCAGGTATGGTTTTGGCCGTGATCGAAGCGGTGACCAAGAGACTTTCAGTCGTTTATTTGTACCAACTGAACTACTAAGCCAGCAAAGATTTTGCTAACAGTTGGCTGCGAGTTCGCACGGCACGCAGATATATAGGAAGAAATGGCACTGGCGTGACCCTGCCCAACCCCTTCCAGAGATCAGAATTAACATGAAGTTAACGCAATTCAGCGCGCGCTTTCTCGTGACCCCCATTACCCTTCTCAAATCTTAAAACCTGATCTCAACAAAAGTTGGGGCAGCCAACCAAGCAATGTAGGGGAATCCAGACATGGCACGCTCGAAGT
>CAIOIJ010000002.1 GCA_903858325.1 uncultured Actinomycetes bacterium | reverse complement strand
TACTGGCTTCGAATCCATTACGCGCTTTTTGTTAGCAGAAGTCGAAAATTTCTCTGTAGCAAAAGCATTTGTCAGGTTGAGTATTTCGGGCGTATTTCGATAATTGATATCTAATTGCAGCGTGCGTCCCTTATTTCGATAGTGATCCAGCTCTTGCGCTAACCCTTCTGGATCTGCACCGCGAAAGCGTCCAACTGTACTGAGTTCATCGGCGCAAAGAATCATGTCATCGCATTGAAGAATACGTAATAAATCGCGTTGCTGCGGGTCGCTCTCTTGGTATTCATCAACCATGATTGTTGTGAATTGCTCACGTAGCTGCGCCAAAATATCTGGACGTTTCTGCAAGCGAAGTACTGCCGATGAAACAATTTCGGAGGTATCCAACCGTTGTTTTGAATCCCCTGCAGAATCTTCTTGAATCGCTAAGTTCTCAATGTAGCGTTCCCAAAATTTTGCTGCGCCGTTCCAGAAAGGCTCCTCTTGCGCGTTGCCTATTTCTGCAAGTCTGGTTGGGCCAATCTTTCTTTCGTTAGCGCGCAAAATAAGATCGCGTAATTCGCGTGCAAAACCTGAAGTTGATAGCGCTGCATACAACTCTGGATTCCATTGGCGATATCCATCTTTAATATCGCCATCAAGTAAATCCTTTATGAATTTTTCTTGTTCGGGGCCAGAGAAAAGAATTGGCTCTAAATCTTCATTATTTTGTTTCTTTTTCAGAATTGAAAAAGCGAGAGAATGAAAAGTGCGTGCAAGGGGTTCGTACATCGTTTGCGTAGTTCGAAGCGCAATTGCATCGCGTAAATCACTGGCACTTTCGCGTCCATATGTGAGCAATAAAATGGAATTAGGATCTTGTCCCGCCGCAATACGCGCAAGGGCTGCTTCAACAAGGAGTGAAGTTTTGCCAGTGCCTGCGCCGCCTAAAACAACGAGCGGTGAAGTTGTCAGTGAATATGCATCAACAACATCTTTTGGGAAGGTAAAACCAGCGCTATCTACATTTTGGCGTAGAAGCGTGAATGTGGTTTTACCTTTGTTGCTACTCACGGTAGTTATCTAACCGCAGAGCAGTGACATTTGAGCGCTTAGGTGTTCTGATTCGCCTTCTTGGCACGAGATGTGAGGCGTCCACGCTCTGCGCCATCGAGGATTACCTTGCGGATACGCACCACTGCTGGTGTGACCTCCACACATTCATCTTCGCGACAGAATTCGAGTGCACCTTCCATGTTGAGCTTCTTAGGTGGAATCAAACGCTCTGATTCATCAGTTCCTGAAGCACGCATATTTGTAAGTTTCTTTTCGCGAACACAGTTCACATCCATATCTTCAGAACGTGAGTTCTCACCGATAACCATGCCTTCATACACTTCATCGCCAGGTTCTACGAAGATGCTTCCGCGATCTTGAGTTCCATAGAGTGCGTAAGAAGTTACTGTTCCAATGCGGTCTGAAACGAGTGAACCTGTTCCACGTGTGCGGATATCACCATGCCATGCTTCGTAACCATCGAATACGTGGTGGAGCAAACCTGTTCCACGAGTTTCAGTTAGGAACTCAGTACGGAAACCAATAAGACCACGTGAAGGAACGCGGTAATCAAGGCGAATCCAACCGGTGCCGTGGTTAACCATTTGTTCCATACGGCCCTTACGTAGCGCCATAAGTTGAGTAAGTACACCTAAATATTCTTCTGGTGCATCAATAGTCAGACGCTCCATAGGTTCGTGTGTCT
>CAIOIJ010000001.1 GCA_903858325.1 uncultured Actinomycetes bacterium | reverse complement strand
TTATCGCCATTACTTACGGCAGCAAATGCATCTGCTTTCTCGATACCAGCTTCAAGAAGAGTGTCTCGATCAAATCCAACACCTGTAACGGTTTGACCTTTGAAATTTGGACCAAGACGTCGGAATGCTTCACGAGCTTGATCGATAATTGCAACGCTATGTCCTGCTGCCTCAAGTTCAATAGCTAAAGAGGAGCCGACTCGACCGCAACCCATTATGACGACGTGCACAAGATGTAACTTACACCCATAGGCTTACATCCATGGCATCTGAGAAGGTAACCCCGAAAAAAATGGTTGTTGGCCAGCGAGTATCGCTAACAATTGAAAAAGTAGCCCACGGAGGCCATTTCATTGCCCGGCATGAAGGTGCAGTAATTTTTGTTCGCCACGCAATACCGGGCGAAGAATGCACCATCGAAATTTCAAGTGTGGGATCTAGTTTCAATCGCGGCGATGTTGTCAGTGTCGAAAAAGCATCTCCTGATCGCGTAACTGCTCCATGTTCGTATGCACATCGATTAGGTTGCGGTGGTTGCGATTTCCAACATATTGAAATTTCGGCGCAGAGGAAACTCAAGAGCGATGTTATTCGTGAACAATTTGCTCGCATTGCAAAGATGGAAGTAGATGTTGAAGTAGAAGAAGTTGGACCTGCCTTAGGTTGGCGAACTCGAGCCATCGCATCTGTTACCAAGAGCGGCAAACTTGGCTTCATATCCGCTCGCAGCCATAATGTTATTGCCATTGAAAATTGTGTAATTACTGCTCCAGGAATTGGTTTTGCAGAACTTGCAAAGAAGCAATGGCAAGCAGGTGCCAAAATTGAAATGGCTACCTCATCTACCGGAGAAAGTTTTGTAACTGGTGCGAATCTCAGTGTTATGCATGAAAAAGTTGGCAACAATGTTTTGGAAGTTAGCAACGATTCCTTTTGGCAAAGTCACGTCAATGCGCCATCGGTACTTACAGAGATTGTGAGTGAGTACGCACAACTACAACCAGGGGAGCACGTGCTAGACCTTTATGGCGGAGTCGGTCTATTTACTAGTGCATTACTAAGTCAAATAGGTGCAACAGGAAGAGTTGATTTGATTGAAGGAAGCAAGAGTGCAACTGCAGATGCAAAAAGAAATTTTGCAGATGCTAATAATGTAAATATCGTTACAGCTTCAGTAGAACGCGCAATCACTCGTATCGATGGCGGAGATGTCGTGATTCTGGACCCACCACGAGAAGGCGCTGGAAAAGAAGTAATTAGCGAACTTGCACGCATTTCGCCCCGAGCAATTATTTATGTTGCATGCGATCCTGCAGCACTTGCTCGAGATACGACATATTTGCAAGAAGCGGGCTATTCGCTCATAAAAATGCGCGCATTTGATCTTTTTCCGATGACACATCACATTGAATCTGTTGCACTCTATGAACAAAATAAGGTATCTTGACGTCAAGATACTTTTAGAAAGCGGAGCAACGAATGAGCAAAAACTCTTTTAACGCAAAGAAAAATTTAGATGTAGCGGGAAAGAGTTTCGAAATCTTCGACATCTCAGCAATCGATGGCGCTCAAGATTTACCATTTAGCTTGAAAGTTCTCCTTGAGAATTTATTGCGCACCGAAGATGGCGCCAACATCACTGCCGATCACATCAAGGCCTTAGCCAACTGGAATCCTTCCGTTGAGCCAGATACTGAAATTCAATTCACGCCCGCACGCGTAGTTATGCAGGACTTCACAGGAGTTCCTTGCATCGTTGACCTTGCAACAATGCGCGAGGCAATCGTTGAGCTCGGTGGAGATGCTTCGAAAGTAAATCCACTTGCTCCCGCCGAACTAGTTATTGACCACTCGGTTATCGCCGATGTTTTTGGCACAAAGAACTCTTTTGAAGAAAATACAGATATTGAATATGAGCGCAATCAAGAGCGTTACCGTTTCTTGCGTTGGGGTCAAAGCGCATTTGATGAGTTCAAAGTTGTACCACCAGGAACTGGAATTGTTCACCAAGTAAATATCGAATTTCTTGCACGTGTGATTATGACTCGCACAGTTGGTGGAGTGCTTCGCGCATATCCAGATACTGTCGTTGGTACAGATTCACATACAACGATGGTCAACGGTCTCGGTGTTCTTGGTTGGGGAGTCGGTGGCATTGAAGCCGAAGCCGCGCTACTAGGCCAACCAGTATCAATGTTGATTCCTCGCGTTGTTGGCTTCAAACTCAGCGGCACACTTCCATTAGGCACAACCGCGACAGATTTAGCTCTCACAATTACACAGATGCTTCGCAAGCATGGCGTTGTTGGAAAGTTTGTAGAGTTTTACGGCCCAGGTGTTGTCACCGTTCCGATGGCCAATCGCGCAACTATCGGCAATATGAGTCCTGAATATGGATCAACATGTGCGATTTTCCCAATTGATGAAGAGACATTGCGCTACCTACGTCTTACTGGACGTAGTGAAGATGCAGTTGCACTTGTCGAGCAGTATGCAAAGAAGCAAGGTCTATGGCACGACCCATCACGTACTCCGCGCTTCTCTGAAAATATTGAACTCGACCTATCAACGGTTGTTCCATCAATCGCCGGACCTAAGCGTCCGCAAGATCGCATTTCACTCAGCGAATCAAAGGCATCATTTGAAAAGATTCTTCCAACGTATGTAACTGACAAGACAGAAAAATCAGCTGTTGCAATCAAGGTACGTAACGAAGAGACCAC
Organism: uncultured Actinomycetes bacterium; assembly: GCA_903858325.1. Lineage (GTDB taxonomy): Bacteria > Actinomycetota > Actinomycetes > Nanopelagicales > Nanopelagicaceae > Planktophila. Next base: position 22,678 of record CAIOIJ010000001.1, on the reverse strand, counting down.
AATCAAAAATGGCGATGTCGTGATTGCATCAATTACTTCTTGTACAAATACTTCAAACCCATCAGTAATGATTGGTGCAGCCCTGCTTGCGAAAAAGGCTGTTGAGAAAGGTTTGAAATCTAAGCCTTGGGTGAAAACAACTTTGGCACCAGGTTCAAAAGTTGTAACTGATTATTACGATCGCGCAGGACTAACTCCATATATGCAAGAACTCGGCTTCCACCTAGTTGGCTATGGCTGCGTTACATGTATTGGCAACTCAGGCCCGCTTCCAATCGAAATCAGTAAGGCCGTCAATGACAATGATCTTGCGGTGACCGCTGTTCTTTCAGGTAACCGTAACTTTGAAGGTCGCATCAGCCCTGATGTAAAGATGAACTACTTAGCATCACCGCCACTTGTTGTTGCTTATGCAATTGCAGGAACTATGGATCATGATTTTGAGAATGATTCACTCGGTAACGACAAAGATGGAAAGCCCGTCTACCTCAAGGATATTTGGCCAACTCCGCAAGAGATTCAAAGCGTCATTGATGCATCAATCTCTTCAGAAATGTTCACTAAAGATTATGCAAGCGTCTTCGATGGTGACCATCGTTGGAAGTCACTTGCAACACCAACAGGTAAGACTTTTGAGTGGGATACAAAGTCAACGTATGTTCGTCGCCCACCATATTTCGATGGAATGCCAAAGCAGCCAACTGCAGTAACAGATATTGCTGGCGCACGCGTCATGGCAATTCTGGGTGATTCAGTAACTACTGATCACATCTCTCCAGCTGGAAATATTAAGGCTGATTCACCAGCAGGAAAGTATTTAGCGCAGCATGGCGTTGATCGTAAGGATTTCAACTCGTATGGCTCTCGTCGCGGAAATCACGAAATCATGATTCGTGGAACTTTCGCAAATATTCGCCTCAAGAATATGTTGCTCGATGGCGTTGAAGGTGGATTTACTCGTAACTTCTTGCAAGGTGGAGTTCAATCAACAATTTACGATGCATCAGTTGAATATATAAATGCGGGTATACCACTCGTTATTTTGGCTGGCAAAGAATATGGATCAGGTTCTTCTCGTGACTGGGCCGCAAAAGGAACCGCGCTCCTTGGAGTTCGCGCAGTTATTGCAGAAAGTTTCGAGCGCATTCACCGTTCAAATTTGATCGGTATGGGAGTCCTACCTTTGCAATTTATTGATGGCCAAAATGCGCAATCACTGGGACTTACTGGAGAAGAAACATTTTCGATTTCGGGAATTGTCGAACTCAATAATGGCAGCACTCCAAAAGAGGTTACCGTCACCGCAGGAGATAAGAAATTTAGCGCGAAAGTACGTATCGATACACCAGGTGAAGCAGATTATTATCGCCACGGTGGAATCATGCAGTATGTATTGCGCTCATTACTTGCCAATTAGTGCAAAATTCTTGGTAGCAAACTAGAATTACGCACATGATTGAGTCGATAAAGTCACCGCGAGATTTGGATTCGCTGACCCACGATCAACTCAACTCACTCGCTAGCGAAATACGAACTTTCCTTGTTGAGAAAGTTTCTAAGACTGGTGGCCATTTAGGGCCAAACTTAGGCGTAGTCGAACTCACCATTGCGATTCATCGAGTATTTGAATCCCCTAAGGACATCGTTCTCTTTGACACTGGCCATCAAAGTTATGTTCATAAGATTCTTACTGGACGTTCAGAGGGTTTCGATAAATTGCGCCAACGCGGAGGAATCGCGGGGTATCCCAACCGTCGCGAAAGCGAACATGACGTTATTGAAAATTCACACGCATCCACTGCGCTTTCATGGGGCGATGGCATTTCACGCGGTTTCTCACTTACGAAACAAAACGATAGACACGTAGTCGTTGTTGTTGGCGATGGTGCGCTCACTGGAGGAATGTCCTGGGAAGCTCTCAATAATATTGCTTCGCAAGAGAGTCGTAACTTAGTAATAATCGTCAACGACAATGAACGTTCATATTCACCCACTATTGGTGGTGTTGCAACGTATCTATCAACTCTGCGCGTCACGCAAGGTTACGAACGCTTTCTGGACTGGGGCAAAGAAGTATTGAGTAAGACACCAGTTGTAGGCACACCAATTTATGAAACCTTGCATGGAATGAAAAAGGGAATCAAGGACATTGTTGCGCCGCAAGGAATGTTTGAAGATCTTGGCTTGAAATATATGGGACCGATTGATGGTCACGATATTGCCGCGATGGAAAAAGCGCTCGAGAAGGCAAAAGAATTTGGTGAGCCAGTTCTCGTGCATGCAATTACTGAAAAGGGACGCGGGTATCTACCAGCAGTTGCCGATGAAGCCGAAAAATTTCATGCAGTTGGAATTGTGGATCCTGAAACCGGGGAGCCGCTTGCAAAGAGCGGAACAAGTTGGACTCAAGTTTTCTCTGATGAGCTAGTAAAGATCGGCCGTAAGCGCGAGGATATTGTTGCAATTACTGCAGCGATGCTTGGACCAACTGGGCTTGATACTTTCCAGAAAGAATTTCCAGAACGCACTGTCGATGTAGGAATTGCAGAACAACATGCAGTAACGAGTGCTGCAGGTATGGCATTTGTTGGGCTACATCCTGTCGTAGCGCTGTACTCAACATTTCTCAATCGAGCATTTGACCAAGTGCTCATGGATGTCGCACTTCATAAGGCTGGCGTTACTTTCGTACTCGATCGCTCTGGAATTACTGGCGACGATGGTCCTTCACATAATGGAATGTGGGACTTAGCTCTTACTGGAATTATTCCAACGCTTCACGTTGCAGCGCCTCGCGATGGTGCGCGATTGAAAGAGACACTCAATGAAGCAGTTGCAATCAGTGATGCACCTTCTTTAGTTCGATTTCCGAAAGGCGCTGTACTAGAAGATATTCCAGCATTTGAACGCCGTGATGGAATCGATGTTTTGTATCGCGGTGAAAGTGCAGATGTTTTGTTGGTTAGCGTTGGAGCTCTTGCTCACGTTGCAGTTGAGGCTGCATCGCAGGCATATCGCGAAGGTGTTGGTGTCACCGTAATTGATCCTCGTTGGGTCAAGCCGTTGCCAATCTCTTTGATCACAATGGCGCAGCGTTACAAGAGCGTTGTTGTTCTCGAAGATGGAATTCGCCACGGTGGAATTGCAAGCACAATCTCTGAAATGTTTAGAGATGCCGAACTCTTCGTACCTATTCATTCCATTGGTGTTCCACTTGAATTTATTGAACATTCAAAGCGCAGCGAAGTCCTCAATGACTTAGGTATCACTGCGCAAAACATTACACGCAGCGTTGTGGAATGGAGCAGCACCCTTAGAGAAGGGATGCAACTCCAGGAGCATGAAAACGTTGACCACAAACAGAATCGCTAATTCCTTCGCGATCTAAGTAAGGCAAGATTCCACCTAAGTGCATTGGCCAACCCGCACCCATCAACATACATAGATCAATCTCTGCAGGTGATGAGACAACGCCTTCATCGAGCATCATGCGCGCTTCTTGCGCAATCGCAGTTAGTGCACGCATACGAACTTGCTCTGATGTAGAAGGCTTGTCACCTTTTTCAACGAGGGCAAGTGCTGCCGGATTTGGCGCGAAAGTTCCATCCTCTTTTTTGATATAGAAAGTGCGAACACCTTCTTTGACCATGCGTTGCATAGATGGTGAGATTCGATAGCGAGGACCAAGATTTTTATTGAGAGTCTCTGAAACATGGAGTGCAACACCAGGACCAACTAGTCCAAGTAATTCAAATGGTGACATTGGGAAACCAATACTGCGCATCGCGCCATCGGCTACATCAGGGGCGGTGCCCTCATCCATTGCATCGGTGATTTCGCCCATGAAACGAGTGAGCAAACGATTGACGACAAAACCTGGTGCATCTTTAGTAATAACCATGGTCTTCTTGAGCTCTTTACCAATGGCAACTGCAGTTGCAGTTGTGACATCGTCAGTCTTGCTAGTGCGAGCAACTTCAAGAAGTGGCATAACGGCTACTGGATTGAAGAAGTGGAAACCGATAACGCGTTCAGGATTTACGAGACCTTCACTCATTGCTTCAACGCTAAGCGAAGATGTATTAGTTGCAATCACGCATTCGGGGGAGACGATCTTCTCCAACTTCTTGAAGAGATCTTGTTTGAGTGAGAGTTCCTCAAAGATTGCTTCAATAACAAAATCACATCCGGCAAAGATGCTCTGATCAGCGCTGCCACTAATAAGGCCCACTAATCGCGCAGCAGCTTCTGGGTGCATGCGCTTCTTCTAAACTAGTTTTGCAATTTCGCCTTTGACCCAAGCAACGCCTTTATCGGCGCGCTCTTGATCAATATCTGTCATGACAACAGGGCATTTGAGATTGCGCAGAAGAAGGAGTGCTAATTGCGAAGCCATGAGTCCGGCGCCGACAACACCAACGCGAGTTATCTTTCGTGCCAGCGCAGCTTTAGGTGCACCTTCAACTTTCTTACGCTTTTTCTGAATTAAGTTGAATGCATAAAGTGATGCGCGAAGTGAGTCACTCATAGTCAAGTCAGCGAGTGCTTGATCCTCTGCATCAAAGCCTTGACCCAGTGTTGATTTTTGTGAAGCAGCAATGAGTTCTAGCGCGCGATTAGGAGAAGCAATTTCAGCGCCACCATATTTCTTGAGAGCTGCGGCGCGACCACTCGCTAGTGCGCTCTCCCAAGCGGGATCATTGGAGTAATCAACTCGTTCAATCTTTTTTGCGCCGCTAAGAACCGATGCAGCAAATGCAATGGAGTGTTCCAAGAAATCGGAAGGTTCGTAAACGGCATCGACTACACCTAGCGCCAACGCATCTTTAGATTTCATCATGGTGTTGTTATTGAGGGCGTTGAGCATAATGACTTGTACCGCGCGTTCTGGCCCGATGAGCTTTGGCAAAATTGTTGCCCCGCCCCAACCAGGAACTAGTCCTAGAAAAACTTCAGGTAATCCAGTAAATGCCGTTGTTGCAAGGGTGCGGTAATTGCAATGCAAGCCAACTTCTAAGCCGCCACCGAGTGCTAAGCCATTGATAAATGCAAATGTAGGTGTGCCACATTCACCCAAGCGGCGAAATACATCGTGACCCAATTTTCCAATTGCAACTGATTGTTCGCGCTTAGTTATAAATGAGAGCGCAGAGAGATCGGCTCCTGCTGCAAAAATAAATGGCTTACCCGTAATCGCAATTGCATCTGGTTTACGCGAGAGCGCTTCGGTAATTGCGGCATCGAGTGCCATAAGTGATTGAGGCCCAAAGGTATTAGGACGTGTGTGGTCTAAACCATTATCTAAAGTAATAAGTGCCAGTGTGCCTTTATGGCCAAATGCTCCAAGATCTACATCGCGCACTAATGCGTGAGTAACAACTTCTTCTGGTGCACCTTCTGGCATTTGAATATTTGCTGTAGTCATTATTTTGAACCTCCAACAAAGTGAGGGTTTTCCCAAATAACGGTTCCACCCATTCCGAGTCCGATGCACATCGTTGTAATTCCATAGCGAACTTCTGGATGTTCTTCAAAGGTGCGCGCTAAGTTGAGCATGAGGCGAACTCCCGATGATGCAAGCGGGTGTCCTACTGCGATTGCGCCACCATATGGATTTACGCGCGGATCATCGTCGGCGATTCCAAAGTGATCAAGGAATGCAATTACTTGCACTGCAAAAGCTTCGTTGACTTCAAATGCTCCGATATCACCAATTGTGAGTCCTGCTTTTTCTAAAGCTTTGATTGTTGAAGGAACTGGGCCATAACCCATCACTTCTGGTTCTACTCCCGCAAATGCAAAAGTTACAAGGCGGGCTTTGATCGTTAGACCTAATTCTTTTGCTTTTTCTTCATCGGCTAAAATTGCAGCCGTTGCACCATCATTGAGTCCAGATGAATTACCGGGTGTCACACGACCAGCTGGACGAAATGGAGTTTTCAAACCAGCAAGGCCCTCCATTGTTGTTGTGGGACGTGGCGCCTCATCGACTGTTGCAATACCCCAACCAAGTTCTGCACTGCGCGCTGCAGTTGGAATCAGATCACGTTGAATTTTTCCATCTGCATAAGCCTTCGCGGTTTTGAGTTGTGAATTCATCGCATAACGATCTGCGCGCTCTTTTGTAAGTTGCGGAAAGCGATCGTGTAAACGCTCTGCTGTTGCACCCATTGCCAGCGCATCTTGATCGACAATTTTTTCTGCCAAATATCGCGGATTGGGATCCATGCCTTCACCCATTGGATGGTTACCCATATGTTCAACGCCACCAGCAATTGCAATGTCATAAGCACCAAATGCAATTGCACCACTCACAGTTGTCACTGCTGTCAACGCACCAGCACACCAACGATCAATTGAATAACCAGGTACTGAATTTGGAAGACCGGCAAGGAGTGCAACGCTTCGACCTATATTCATTCCTTGATCACCAGTCTGTGTCGCAGCAGCAATTGCTACATCATCGATTGACTTCGGATCCAGTTTTGGATTTCGCTCCAGCAATCCACGAATTGCGCGAACCATCAAATCATCGGCGCGAGTGCCGGCATACATGCTGCCAGCTTTTCCAAAAGGGGTTCGAACTGCATCTACGAGAACAACAGTGCGTGACATGGTTTTCCTCACCTCAAAAAGTGCATTACGACGTTAGAGGTAAGGTTACTCGTCAGTAGGTATTTAGGACAGTAGCGCCTTTGCGCGTGCGGGGCGTAAATATGGCGTCAAGACGGCAATGAGATAGATAGCCCAGAACGCTAGCTGCAGCCACGAGGTAGTGGTGTCAAAGCCCACGGTGCCACCCAATATTGCTCCAGCGATTGAATCCTTAGCCATCCATGAGGTTGTATCCCAGGCAAAGGCATCGGGACCGGGCAACCATCCGAGCTCTTGGAATTCATGAACGCCATATGCGAGAACGCCTGCTGCAACGATGATCAAACCAATGCCTGTATATGTAAAGAATTTACTGAGGTTCATTTTGATAGCGCTTTTGAATATTGCCCAACCTAAAGTGATTGCAATGGCAAAGCCGAAAACTAAACCGATAGTTGCAGATGTCGTACCTGAAACAGTACGAAAGTTTGCGTAGATAAAGAGCGCAGTTTCTAAACCTTCGCGAATAACTGCGAAAAAAGCCACTCCCGCTAGCGTTAGAGGCCCAGTTGTAAGCGCGCTATCAACTTTTCCATGGAGATCATTTTTGAGAAAGCGTGCTGTGCGCTTCATCCAAAAGACCATCCACGTAACAAGTGCTACTGCAATAAAAGATGTTGTACCTGCAAAGAGGGCATTGCCACGTGGTGAGAGTTCTGCCGATGTAAATGTCAGGAGTGCGCCAAGGCCCAAACTTGCAATGACTGCGCCAGCAACGCCTAGCCACAGTGGCTTGAGAAGTGAGCGGCGATCAGTTTTGAGGATGTAGGCAACCAAAATTCCCACGATGAGGGAGGCTTCTAACCCTTCGCGAAGGGCGATGATGAATGTACTGAGCACCCGATAAATCTAAGGCAGGCTTACTATTTACGCAACTCATATGTTGCGTAAATCAGCATTTACGCGGGATTTTCCTCACTTGCAGCCTCATCAGCGACCTTTGGCTCAGGCAGCGCCTCTTTCTCAAGCAAGGCGCTAGCGATGAGCGGAGCCACGATATCGATCTGCCATTGGCGAGAGCCGAGGGTGGCCAATTTTTCACGTACTGCGCCCTCATTGATTACTTCAGTTGCACCAGGTGGGGGTTCCCAACAGAGCCTGCGAATGTAATCGGGAGTGATGAGGTTTTCTAGTGGAATCGAAAGTTCTTGCGCGCGCAACTCAATTGATGCACGTGCATGAGTAAGAGGTGCGTATTTATCTGGAAAGCGATCTCGCCAAAGTTTTACTGGAGGCATTGAATTATCAGAATGCGAACGCAGCGGCGGCCATTGATCTTCGGGAATAGTAGATGAGTCATGAATAACTTTGAGCCACGTATCTATATTTTCTAACCATCGCGCTCGCAAACCCAGTGGGCGAAGCGCTTTCTCGAATTCTTTTTTGTTTTTTGGCATCGACATTGAAAGTTCTACGATTGCGTAATCATTGAGCAATTTTCCAGCAGCAATATCTTCTTTCTGTGCAATTGTATTTCGCGCAAGCCATAGCTCTTTTATTGTTGCTAAATGGTCGCGCCTCTTTATTTTATGCATTCCCGAAGTTCGTCGCCAAGGGTCTATACGTGGCGGTGCAGGGGGAGTAGCTAATATCGAATCAAACTCTTGCTCGGCCCACTCTAATTTTCCAGAATTTTTGAGAAGTTCATGCATTTTCTCGCGTAGTTCAACGAGTAATTCAACATCAAGAGCGGCATAAGTTAGCCAAGCAATGGGCAATGGACGTACTGACCAATCGGCAGCGCTATGTTCTTTAGCAAGTGATACACCCATCTGTGATTCAAGCAATGGACCTAAACCAACGCGCGGCAAGCCTGCAATACGGCCGCCTAATTCGGTATCAAATAATTTCTTGGGATGGATTCCAAGTTCGCGCAAACATGGCAAATCTTGAGTACTGGCATGCAGAATAACTTCATCGGTGGCTAATAATTCATTGAGTTCTGCAAAAAGTGCATGTCCTGGTCCAAATGGAATCGGATCGATGAGGTGTAATCCGCCGCCAGTACGCTTTATCTGAATCAAATATGCACGCGCGCTATATCGAAAACCAGATGCGCGCTCTGCATCAATTGCGAAAGGCCCGCTGCCCTGTGCTAATTCCTTGAGAGCATTTTCGAAAGCGCTTTCAGTATCTATGACATCTGGAGTTCCTGCGCTGGGGACAAGCAGGGGTGTAGCAGTGACGTCTTCTTCGCTCATATTTATCGGCGTTTAGCAGAAGTAATCGCAGAAACACCTTCTGGAATAGGAGGTAGAGCTGCGATTTCAGAGATCAAATTGCACCAGCCAGTTATATGTTTCATGATTTCATCGGGTGTAGAAATAAGCGGAGTCCATGATGCGCGAATTTCAATTTCAGCTTCATCGCTGCGCGGGGACAATTTTCCAAATGATGAACTTGCTACGCGAGTAACGGTTCCACTGGGCGCTGTGAGTTCGCAACCTGCTGTGTCGAGGGCTTCAAGAAACCAGTTCCAGCCATTTTCAGGCAACATCGGATCTTCTTGCATGATTGTGTCCACATCTGCTCTAACAAATGTGACACAACGAAATTCGCCATCCCACGTATCTTGTCCGCCGGGTTCGTGTAATAAAACAAATCGGCCAGATGCGATTTCATCTTCGGCATCACCGAATAAGCCATTACTTACATCGGCAGAGAATGCAAATGCGTATGTCGCCAGTTTTTGTGGAGCAGGAACTTCTTCTAAAATAATTTCAGATCGTGGAGTAAATGTGCGTACTAAATCAATCATTCGATTGAATTCGTTGATATCCACTCTCTAAATGTAAAGAATGCAGTGTCTTTTATGTGGGAGGCTGGGCTGTAACCTTGCTCAATGGCTACTTTGCTCGCACTGATCTCAAGTCTTTTATGGGGTAGCGCCGATTTTGAAGCGGGACGCCTTAGTAAAAAATATCCAGCACTTGTGGTTCTAGGTGTTAGCCAAATCATAGGTTTATTCACTGGAATCACAATCATTATTATTTCTGGCGGATGGATATCGCCATCAATATCAACTGCGAGTTATTTCATACCTGGAGTACTTGCGGGTATCAGCGGTTATTTAGGTTTGCTCTGTTTATATGCAGGTTTATCAACTGGTCGCATGGGAGTTGTTTCACCCATAAGTGCACTCGGTGCAATCATTCCTGTGGGTTATGCAATCTATAACGGTGATCGACTATCACTCATCACAACAATCGGCGTCGCACTAGCTCTCACCGGAGCATTTTGCGCAAGCGGTCCAGAACTTGGCAACGGTCTACCAATCAAGCCATTAATTCTTGCTCTCGGCGCAATGTTTGGTTTCGGTATCACACTGATATTTATGGCAATTGGCTCTGAAACAAGTTCGCTCATGACTATGACAACAATGAGAGCAACAACTGCAGTGATGACGCTTTCAATGTTCTGGAAATTTAGAGGTATTAGATCAATTTCTCCAGCACTCTACCCACGTTTCATTTTGGTAGGTATTTCAGATTTCCTCGCTAACTTGTTACTTGGCGTGGCTTGCACTAAAGGCTTAGTCTCATTAGCAATGGTGCTCGGCTCCTTATATCCAATTGCTACCGTTGTGTTGGCTTATAAATTATTGCACGAGCGTTTACACAAAGTTCAATACGTGGGTGTTGCCCTTGCAGTTGCTGGAGTAGCGATTATTTCTGCTTTTTGATTGCGTGATAAAAAAGCGTTCCATCTTCTTCAGTTATTGAATAAGAATCAAAGCGAGCAACCAAGCTCTTCCAATCGATCACACCTTCGCCACCTGTTTCTGGCGTAACGCTGAGTTCTAAACCATCCAATAAATTTTCATCGAGTAGTTCACTAATCATCGAGTAACCACCTTCAATAAGAATATTTTCACCGAATTGACGAGTTGCTCGCTCTACAGCCTCTGCTGGAGAGGCGTTCCACATATGCGCTAAATGATTGCCAATAACAGGATTTACTAATGAGTGAGAAAGAACTACGAGCGGTACCGGGGTTCGGTTATAGGGCTCATTGCGCGCTGTATTTCCACCGACAATGATGCAATCAACATTGCGTCTACGCGCTAGAAATGTGCGTCGATCCGCGGGGGAGCTCACACCGGCAGATTGTGAATCTTTACTTGTCGAACCATCTTCGCCGACGACCATACTTGCAATAACACTCATGTCAGATACGTTACGCGAAAACTTTCAAGATGTTTAGCGTTATAGAGGTTTACCTACGTGTTGCCCTTTGCCTGCGGCCAAAATGAGTGACTCCACTTTACTCAGCCGACCGCCAAATGGAGTTAGCCAACTTGGCGCTGCACTATGAGCAAAACTCAACCACATCGTGTCATTTCCATCGGCTCCTCCATGTTGATGAGATAACCCTGGACGAGGTTTTAGAAGTTCTGATTTTGGAATAAACCACGCATGAACATCGAATGGGCTAACTCCCATACAAAAACAATATTCATAATCTTGATCACGAATTTGCTGAAACTTAAATAACCCGTTATCTGCCCATAAAGTTGAAAACTTTATTTCGACCCTATGACCTTGAATAATGCGATCAGCGTCGGAGTCGGGTGATTTGCGAACAGTGAAACTCTTAGATTGCGCCCATTTTGTTACGAGTTTCTCTCCTATCGCCCCGATTTGGCGAGAAGGTCGAGTCTTTATCCAAGCAAAGGGACTTCCTGCCCAAGGATCATTATCGGGATCTATATATTCCGAAACCAAAGATTGAGATAAATCGCCAACTACTCCGGCATCTGTATCTGTAAATCTTGGATCGATTGTCATGCGCGCTCTCCCTATTTGGACTCGAAAGCGACGTATTCAACGCTGCCGTTGAGATCCCCATCGCCGATTCTCTTCTTTATAACTTCAATAGCTTCAGGGTTTTGATCGATAGTAAGGAATTTTCTTCCCAACTTATGTGCAACTGCAGCAGTTGTACCGCTACCTGCGAAGAAGTCCATGACCCAATCGCCTTCATTACTGCTTGCATGAATAACACGGCGCAAGATTCCTTCAGGCTTTTGAGTTGCATAACCAGTTTTCTCTTTACCTGTTGGCGAAACAATGGTGTGCCACCAGACATCGGTAGGTAATTTTCCTTTAGCCGCTTTTTCCGGTGTGACTAAACCTGGAGCCATGTAAGGCTCGCGGTCGACTGCCTCGTTATTGAATGTGTAATTCTCTGGATCTTTTACATAGACCAAGATGTTGTCATGCTTTGCAGGCCACTTCTTCTTAGCGCGTGCACCGTAGTCGTAAGCCCAGATAATTTCATTGAGAAAACATTCGCGCCCAAAGAGGGCATCTAATAAAACTTTCGCATAGTGAACTTCGCGAAAATCTAAATGTAAATAGAGCGTGCCATGTGGCTTCAGGATGCGCCATGCTTCTTCAAGGCGTGGCTCTAGAAATGCCCAGTAATCAACGAAGTCATCGTTATATGAGGTAACGATTCCTTTTACTGTGTCATAACTTTGACCCTTGAAACCAACGCGTCCGCCTTCGGCACTTCGTACTGTCTTGATTGCTTGGCGTTTTTGAACTTTGCCAGTATTGAATGGGGGATCGATATAAATAAGATCGATGCAGGCATCAGGCATGGACTTGAGAACTCCGAAGTTGTCGCCGAATACGACGGTACTTGGACCATCGGGTGACCACGGCTTAGAAGTTGATTTCATTTGGTCACAATATCAGCGCCATCCGACAACTAAGGCCATCAGCGAAGATTTGAACTAAACTGAGCCACATAATGAGGCCAAAATTGTTTTCAAAAGTTTTTCATCTATTTGCCGATCGAAGAGTTTGGGTGCGCCAAATTGCTGTTGCGGGTCTAGCTGGCGCGGTTTCTTGGCAAGTAGGAGATTTACTCATTACTGATGGCGGTGTAGTCGCAGCCATTGTTTGCTCATTGAGTATTCGCATATCTCTACATAAATCAATTCGTGAAGGTTTTGGCCAAATTGTCGGCACTGCAATTGGCGCAGCAGTCGCTCTCTTCGCGGTATCGATTTTCAATATGAGTTTTATTGCAATTGGAATCACCATTGTTCTGTGTTCGGTAGTTGCACGCGGTTTACATCTTGGTGAAGTTGCATCTGTCAACGTTCCGGTAACGGCGCTCATTGTTATTGGTCCGGGCTTGTCAGGTAGCACCGCAGTGCATCGTCTTAGTTCAACTCTCATTGGCGCTGCAGTCGCAATTGTTTTTTCTTACTTTTCGCATCCTAAAACACCTGTCGGTCGCGCAATTGATCAAATAACAATCGTGAGTCAAAAGGCTGCAGACTTACTTGCCGAAATGTCTGAAGGTGTTGCAGCGGAGTACACACAGAAAGAAGCTGGACATTGGCTTGCAAAAGCCCGATTACTTATCGAGGATATTCCGGCGCTGCGTTCACAATCAGTTGAAGCCCGAGGACATGCACGATGGTTTCCCACTGCTGAAAAAGATGAGGCAGAAGATGTTTATATTCGCGGCATCGCACTTGAACATACTGTTGTGCAAGTTCGCACCATTGCCCGCACGCTCTTTGATTCAGCGGTCAGTGGTGGAATTGCAGATTCAACAAAGAAGCAGATAGCAGTAGCGTTATCTGCTGCCAGTTTTGCGATCTCATCTAAGTTTGAAGAAGAAAATTTCAGTGCTGATGATTCAAATCAGAGCGCAACAGAGGATGCTCGCGAAGCAGGGGCTGCCCTTGCCGAATCCTTGATAGAAGATGCTAAAGATGCAGACCAGGAACAAATTGTGCGTGGGCTATCTATGGTTGCAAATATCGACCGTATTGCAGACTCACTTGATCAAAACTCTCCAGCGCTCAAAGATGTGATTACACCGGATGAGCCAGCGCAACAGAAGGTGATGGCAGTTTCGCCAATTGATCAAACATTGAATTTGAGCAAGCGCATTTCAAAGAGTTTCAAAAAGCTCTTTGGAAAGTATTTTTAGAGCACAACACCAATTTGTCTGCGAATCTCTTCACCGATTCCAATGATGGCAACAGTTTGTTCGTGTGTATGAAGCGGGGATTCAAGCAAACCTTCTGAAACATATTTAGCTAAATAATTTGCTTGATATGCCAGGCCTTCGTGGCCAACAACACCTGTTTGATCTTTCCAATTAGGACCTTTGCCATTGAATACTGCTTCGCGAAGTCCAAGCCCAGATGGAGTAAAAAATGGTGAATCAACGAGGAGCACACCTTCGGTACCAGAGACAGATGCACGAGTTGGAACATGGCTATAACCAGTTGTAGTAATTACTGCGCGTGCACCTGATTCGTATTCAAAAACAGCAGATGCCATGGCCTCTGAATGCGGACTATGTAATTGTCCCGTTGCCGTAATTTTCTTAGGAAGTCCGAGTATCGATTCGGTAAATGCAATTGGATAAATACCCATATCTTGCACAATGCTTGCACCGGGTAACCATAAACGCGCAACATCGCGTGCATCTTGACCAAAGTCGGCTTGAATCAATTCGATTCTGCCAAGCAAGTCGCGCTCTAACATTTGGCGCAGCATGTCGGCTTGCGGCAAATATCTAGACCACATAGCTTCCATTGCAAATACGTTTGCTTTCGTTGCCGCATCGTAGAGCGTCTTGGAATCAGCTTTACTAATTGTTGATGGTTTTTCAATGAGCAGGTGTTTGCCGGCATTGATGGCTATCAATGAATCTGCAAGGTGAGTGTTAGGCAAAGTTGCAATGTAAATTACATCGATATCTTTTTGCGCACAGAGTTCTTCGTAAGAGCTATATGTTTTATCTACGCCATGTTTTGCAGCAAGGGCAGCAGCTTTACCCGGAGTCTTGGATGCAATACCTACTACCGTTTGCTTGGTGTGCTTCTTGAGAGTGCCCACAAAGACATCGGCGATATCGCCAGCACCAACGATTCCCCAGCGCAAGGAAGGAACAGATGCGGGGTCGAGAGTGTGCGCCTTTGGAAAGTCTGAATCGGAAAAATTTTTTACAACATCAGAAAACATGGCCATGAGCTAATGGTAATAGGTATAGATTTATATTCATATACGAGGCAAAGGCGAGTAAGCGATGAATAACAAAGAAGTACTCAAAGATGTAATTGATAACGAGACTCGACTCATTCGATTCTTATATTGCGATCCTGCTGGGGTAATCCGTGGCAAGACCGTTCATTCATCGCAGTTCGAATCCAAACTTGAAGAAGGCGTTGGTCTCACTCGCGCGCAAAATGCCGTAAACCTCTTTGAAGACTTGATTCCAGTTGATGGAATGGAGCCCGTTGGTGAAGTTCGAATAATTCCCGATGCGGCAACTTTTTCTCAATTACCGTGGTTGAGTCGCACAGCAAGCATGCTCAGTGACCTTCGCGAACAAGATGGTTCCGAATGGGGAGGGTGCACGCGTTCGATTCTCAAGCGCGCTATTGAAAAAGCACGCGAAGCAGGCATTCAAGTTTTTGCCGCATTTGAAAGTGAATTTTATTTGGCCGAAGATGACGGAGATGGTCCACAACCGTGGGCAAACGGTCCAGTTTATTCAAGCTCCGGAATGGATCGTGCAAGTGCTGTAGTAGATGACATGGTTGATAACTTGACCGATCAAGGTTTTATTGTCGAACAAGCAATCAATGAATATGGTCCAGGCCAACAAGAGATTGTTTTACGTTACACAGATGCACTCGGTGCTGCAGATCAACATTTGAAATTCCGAGACACAATTCGCGGAACTGCTGAAGTTCAACATGGGCTAATGGCATCGTTTGCACCAAAACCTTTTGTCGATGGCATTGGCTCAGGTGCACACTTACATTTCTCATTGTGGTCACTCGATGGCAAAACTAATTTACTTCACAACCCTGCACTGCAAATGGAAATTTCTGAACTCGGTAAAAACTTTGTTGCAGGATTACTTGATCACATGCCAGCAGTTATTGCATTGACTTGTCCATCTTTTGTTTCATATCAACGTTTGAAGCCACATTCGTGGGCAGGTTCAACAATTTCATGGGGTTACGACAATCGCGAATGTGCGGTGCGCGTTGCAAGTCCATTTACGGGACGCGAAGCGGAATCCATCAACTTAGAACTAAAAACTTCTGATGGAACGAGCAATCCATATTTAGCACTAGCGGCCGTGATTCTTGCTGGACTCGATGGCATCGCAAAGAAATCAACACCACCAAAAGCTGCGCACAGAGATCCTGCTTTACTAACGGCGCAAGAGCAAAAGGATTGCAACATACGCCCGCTTCCAGCATCTCAACTAGAGGCACTCGATGCGCTGGAAAAGGATGCCGTTATTACTAGCGGACTGGGCGAATTGATGCTGCGCTGCATACTTGCAACACGTCGTGCAGAGTCGGCTCGCGCAACTAAAGAGGGAGATGAGTGGGCTCGTTTAGCCACTTTTACAACCTTCTAGTATTACTAAGCAGTAGCAAATTCTTCATTTATTTCCGTAACGATGCTTCTTTTTGCGCGAGCTGACTGGAATACTTATTTAGTCAGCAATTCGGGCTCGTTACAACTGTAAGGAAAGGCTAGAAATTAATGACTGATTCAGGAGCAAAAGGTTTAGTAAAGAACCTTAATATCTGGGAAGCAATTGGAATTTCAGTTGCACTCATGGCCCCATCCATGGCAGCAAATATCAACCCACAAGGCACAGCTACAACAGTAGGTCGCGCAGTTCCTGTTGCATTTGCACTTGCAACAATCGGCGTACTTCTTGTTGCTTACGGCTTTGTTCGTCTCACACAAAACTTCCACCACGCAGGTAGCGTGTACGGTTTTGTTGGAGCAACAACTGGTCCTCGCTCTGGCGTTGTCGCCGGCTGGGGATTGATCGGTACATATATTTTCTACGGCTGCGTAACATCAATGGCTGCAGGAATATTTGGATCAAAATTCCTCGATCAAATTGGCCTCTGGACAAATCAACCAGATAACGCAGGCTTCCTTATTGGAGCTATTGCATTGGTACTCGCTTACTTCTTCGCCATTGTGCCTGCACGTAACGGAACACGACTCCTACTTACAGTAGAAGCGATCACCGTTATTCTCATTCTTATTACAGCATTCATAGTTCTTGGAAAGCTTATTGGTGGATCAGCACCTGGCGGACTCGCCGTCGATATGTCTGTCTTCTCTATTCCTTCCGGCACTGGCGGATCAACAGTCTTCCTTGGTGTTGTTTTCGGATTCCTTTCATTTGCAGGCTTTGAAGCCGCTGCAACATTGGGCGAAGAAGCAAGCAACCCTCGTAAAGATATTCCACGCGCAATGCTCGGAACAGCGATCTTCGGCGGTCTCTATTTCGTTTTCGTAACTGCAGTTGAAGTTATGGGATTTGGAACAAGCGAAGAAGGCGTAAAGGCATTTATTAGTTCAGGTTCGCTCATGGGTGATCTTGGAACTTCATATGTCGGTTCATGGATCGGAACTATCATCACATTAGGCGCAGCAGTTAGTGCTTTTGGTTGCTGCCTTGCTTGCGTAGTTGGTAGCTCACGTATAGTCTTTGCAATGGGTCGCGATGGTGGAAGTTCTTCACTTTCAGCAATTTCTTCAAAGAACGGAACTCCAACAACTGCAACACGTCTTGTAACTGGTGCAATTGCAGTCATCATCATCCTCTGGGCACTCATTGGTAATGCAAAGCCATTTGATATCTTCTTGGGTAGTGGTGTTATCGGAACTCTTATCTTGGTTGCGGTTTACGTTTTTGCAACTATTGGTGCAATCAAGTTCCTATTCCTTTCTGGAGTCAAGCGCGCAGCAACATGGGAAATCATTATTCCTATCGTTGGAATCGTCGTTTTGATATATACCTTGTACCGCAACGTGATTCCATTCCCAGCGAGTGGCCCTTCACGTATGTATCCAATTGTTAGCGCAATTTGGCTATTGGTTGGACTCGTTGCTGTATATGCTCGTCCAGCGATGACTAAAAAGCTAGGCGAAAAATTGCTAGCTGACGAAAAACTTTCGGCAGCTCGCTAACTCATTAATATCAATAACAACTGCGGGGGATGAAATAACTTATGTTGCACAATGCGAAGGTAGTCGATCTAACGATTCCACTCGGCACAGATGTCATCATGTGGCCAGGAGCTCCGTCACCAGAAATGGAGACGCTAGTAACTGTTGCGCACGATGGATATTTTGCGCGACGAGTTTCGTTTTTCGAACATACTGGTACGCACTTTGATGCGCCATGTCATTTCATTGAGGGCAAGGCAACAGTGGACAAAATTGCCGCTGATACTTTGGTCCGCCCCGCAGTTGTTATAGATATATCGAAGGAGATCGGCTCTGATGCAGATGCCGTTCTTACTTTGGTACATGTAAAAGAATGGGAAAAAGTAAATGGAGTCGTTCCAACAGGTGCAGCAATTTTGTTGCGCACCGGCTGGGAAGAGTTCAATACAAATAAATTGAAATATGCCGGCCCAGAGGGAGAGCTACATTTTCCCGGCTTTGGTGTTGAGGCTGCGCAATATTTAGTCAACGATCGCGGAGCGACTGGTTTAGGTATTGACACACTTGGTATTGATCCAGGAAATAAAGCAGATTTCCCTGTGCACTCACAAGTGTCGCACCCTAAAGGTTTATGGCATTTAGAAAATCTTCAAAACCTCAAGCAACTGCCTGCAACTGGTGCATGGATCGTTGTAGGAGTTCTCCCACTTGTGGGAGGGTCAGGATCTCCAGCGCGTGTTATTGCGCTAGTTCCATAAGATGAATCAACCTTGGGCATTTATTGCCACGTGCGATCTAGTTTCACATGCGCGTGGACGTAGTGCGCCATATCCAAAAGTTCTTCAGTCGGGTGCTGGTGTTGGCTGGGTCCCTGCTGATTTAGCGATGAGTGCATTTGGCGGCATTGCAGATAACAACGCATTTGGTGCACTGGGGGATTTGCGTTTAGTTCCTGATGCATCAACGGAGGTTTCTTTTCCATCAGTAAATCCTGATTTACCACCAACTCGATTCTTTCTTGCAAATCAACGCAATATCGACGGAACTCCCTGGGGAGCATGTCCTCGTACTTATATTGAAGATGCAATTGCAAAGATGGAAAAAGATTTCAATATTCAAGTGATGGCCTCTTTCGAGCATGAATTTGCACTGCGTTATGTCGATGGTCGCAAAATCAGCGGATTACCATTTGGATTTGATGCATATCGCGAAGTTGAAGAGTTTGGTGTAGCACTTATTTCAATACTTACCGATCATGGTTTTGAACCAGAAACATTTTTACCCGAATACGGCAGTGGGCAATTTGAAGTTACCGTCGCCCCTGCACTTGCACTCATTGCCGCAGATAGGGCAATTCTATTACGTGAAATTGTTCGTGATACTGCCAAGCGCTTCGGCCTCGTTGCATCTTTTGCGCCACTGCTCGCACCTGATTCTGTAGGCAATGGCGTACATGTTCATTTATCTTTATGGCGCGGTGGTAAGCCAATTACTTATAGTGCTGGCCGCCCGGGTGATTTATCAGTTGAAGCCGAGAATGCTTTTGCAGGAATTCTGGATCACGCGCAAGCAATTGTTGCACTCACGGCGCCTAGCCAAATTTCATTCATGCGCCTGCAGCCACACCGTTGGAGCGCAGGTGGAATATGTATTGCGAAACAAAATCGCGAAGCGCTCTTGCGAATCTGTCCACAAGTAAAGAGTGCAAAGCAAGATTTAGCTAAGACTTTCAATATCGAATATCGCGCTGCCGATGCCACCGCAAACCCATGGATTGTGCTTGGTACCTTGCTTAATGCGATGCACGATGGCCTCAAGCGCGCGCTTCCTATTTCCCACATTGTTGATGAAGAGCTCGAAGAATCTGCCCATGTCACCACAATGCCTTCTAGCCTCGAGAGTGCTCTGGAATTTTTAGCCAAAGATTTAACTCTGCAAAGTTGGTTCAACTCTGAAATGCTTCAAACATTTATAGGAATTAGAGCAAATGAAGCAGCCGAAATGAATGGTCTTACCCCAACAGAAAGGTGTGCTCGCTATGTCAGCGTCTATTGAAGCCCTCAAGGAACATATCGAAGAACTGCCTCTTATTGATCACCACGTACATGGCGTAGTTCGCGACAACCCCAGTACCGAAAACTTTGCGAACATGATTACTGAATCAGATCGGACACCTAAATCTGTTGCAATGGCAATGGATTCGCAAGTGGGTTTTGCTGTGCGTCGTTGGTGTGCACCGCTACTTGGGTTAGAAAAACATGCAAGTGCAGACGAATACTTTGCTCGCCGTATTGAAATTGGCAGCGAAAAAGTAAATCGAATTCTTTTAGGAGAAGCAAAGATTGCGCATTACCTTATCGAAACCGGTTATCGTGGAGATGAAATTCACGGCCCTGAAGGAATGGCGCAGCTCACTGGTGCGAAAATTGATGAAGTTATTCGCCTAGAGACGCTTGCGCAATTTCACGCTGAAACAAGCGGAACAAGTGCGGCAAACTTTAGTGAAACTTTTGCAACTTTCCTTGCGCAAAAAGCACGCACAGCAGTAGGTCTCAAAAGTATCGCTGCATATCGCATTGGTTTAGATTTTGACCCAACCGCCCCAAGCAAACTTGAATTGCAAAATGCACTCGGAAATTGGTTCAAAGATATTGATTCCGGCAACGATCGTCGTCTTGTGGACCCAATCATCATTCGCCACGTAATTTGGCAAGGAATCGAACTTGGTCTACCTATCCAATTCCATATTGGCTACGGAGATCCAGATCTCAGTCTCCATAAGTGCGATCCACTTTTGATGACAGAACTGATCCGTATTACTGAAAAACTGAACATTCCAATTCTGCTTCTTCATAATTATCCATATCAGCGCAATGCAGGCTACTTGGCCCAAATGTTTCGCAATGTATTTATCGATGTCGGCCTTGCGATCAATTATTCGGGAGCGCGCTCACCGGCAATTATTGCCGAATCCTTGGAGTTAGCCCCATTCAATAAGATTCTCTTCTCATCCGATGCATGGGGATTGCCAGAACTAACATATTTGGGAACTCGACTCTTCCGCAATGGACTTCACGAAGTTCTAGGTGAGTGGGTTGCGAAGGGTGAATGGTCCTTGGGCGATGCTAAACATGTTAGTGATTCAATTGCATTCGAAAACGCGCACATAGCATATTCACTAACAAAGTAAGAATCACCTAGTATCACGCCATGGCCGTCGTAAAAGTTCCTGTGTCTCGAGTAATCAAGGGACACAAGGCAGTTCGTGATGCATTGCGCGATACTCAAACCTACTCATCAGACTTACAGGGCGATGCAGATGTTCGCACGTATAGACAACTTCCACTTGAAGTAGATCCACCGCGCCATCACTTATACAGAAGTGCACTCGCTCCAATATTTGTAAAACCTGCTATCGAAAAACATGAAGCCGCTTTTGTACTCAGTACAAAAAAGTTGCTTGCCGAATTTCTATCAGACCCATCTCGCGATGTGATTCCTCATCTTGCTCTACCTATCGTGATGCATAATTTAGGGATTTTGTATGGACGCGAACAAGATGTAAAAGAATGGATTTCTTGGGGACCAGATGTTTGGACTGCAACGG
Source organism: uncultured Actinomycetes bacterium (assembly GCA_903858325.1). Lineage (GTDB taxonomy): Bacteria > Actinomycetota > Actinomycetes > Nanopelagicales > Nanopelagicaceae > Planktophila. The sequence continues at coordinate 1,441 of CAIOIJ010000001.1, read as the reverse complement.
GTCCGCAGCGCGATGGCAGCGTTCTACATGCATATATCGATCGCGTTTATAGAGAGGCAATGAATTCAGATAGTGATGATGTCTGGCATCGCATTGCGTATATGGAGATAGATGGCAGCCAAGTAAGCGAGATTGAATTTAGAGGAATTGTCAGCGTCATGTTGGCAGGCGGCCGCGACACAATGGTAAAAATGATTGCGGGAATTTTGTGGCATCTTGGCAATAATTCTGCAGATAAAGCGATGCTCATTTCACAGCCGCAGCTTATAGATAGCGCAGTGCAAGAATTTTTGCGCTACCTCACTCCAATTCCGTGGATGGGCAGAACCACTTTTCCTGAAACTGGCGCGACAAATTTGCCAGAAGGTAGATATGTAAATATCAGTTTCGTGTCTGGAAATTTCGACCCCGAAATATTTCCAGATCCAACGACAATAAATTTGCGTAGAGAGCGAAATGCCCATGTCGCATTTGGCTTTGGTCCACACACCTGCATTGGAAACCATTTAGCTGAATTTGAAGTCAGAGTCTTCCTGCAAGTTTTACTCTCAATGAATCTGAGTTGGAGCATTTCACCCGATACAGCCATTTTGTACTATCCCGATGAGCTCGCTTCTGTACCCCTAGTAATTGAGAAGCTTTTCATCAGCGTCTAAACCCCATTTGTCAGCCCTGAGGGTCAGAATGGCTCCATGTTCGAACTACTTTTCTTCACCATTCTTATCTACTTATTTCTCAGTCGCACAAAGCGTCGCAAGAAATTACGCGGCCTCGATGCCGAACTTCGAGATTTAGTTGAAAACTCCAACGATGCAACTGGCATCGGCCTAGATATAAAACGCTTCTTGCTGCGCGTCATTGAAGATGACAATAACGATCTTGAGAAATTCAGCGATCGCCAGTTGGCGCAGGCTCAACGCATTCTGGATCGAGCGGGCCCAGGTGCTTTCTACTGGATGACTGAGATTGCAGCGCAGCTTGCATTTCTTGCTGCCGCCCAAATAAACGGAATTCCAACAAATATCAATGCAGAACTTGGGCAATCAGCAACGGCTCAAGAAGTAGTGAAGGCAGTTATTAGGCCGTAACCCTTGCGACACGCACGGACTCATTTGTCAGTGGCGGGCCTTATCGTAATTCCATGATCATCAACTGTCAGAGCTGCACCATGCGCGCAATTGCCTGTGGCGATTGCGTTGTCTCATTCTTTCTCGATGCCCCCGCGGTACAACCAGATCGCGAGATCACACCTGCAACTGTTGCAGCCCTTGAACTTCTAGCCACTAACGAATTAGTGAAGCCACTGCGCTTTGTCTCAGGTGGCTAAAAGCACAGACAAGCGATGATTTCCTTGCTACTTTGACCCAATGAAATTGGAGAGATTCACTAGAGGGTTAGCAGTATTCTCACTTGCTTTAGTTGCAACAGGAATCAATGCACC